>DSCO01000048.1 GCA_011049045.1 Methanomicrobia archaeon
GCAGGAACGGGTGAGAAGAACAGAGAAAGAACACCGTGCATGGCTGAGGGCATCACAGATCACATTTGGAGCTGGAAGGAATTATTGATGTTTAAGGTAAGCCACGAAATTTAGGACGTTACCCGTAAAACAAATAGTATCTATATTTATATAGTCGCGACATATGTTGTGACATTATGGTAGAATATAAATGCAAATATTGTGGCGAGAAATTCGCGAAACCTCTTGACTTGGCACGGCATGTCCGGATGAAGCACAAGCGCGCAACGAAGCGAGCAAAGAAAGCGGCTGTGAAGGTAGCACCTGCAGAGCAGACCAACAGGACGATCGAGGCAATCGGCGTTTTGAAGGGTTTGCAGGTATCGCCGAATCTGAGCACAGAAGAGAAGAAGCTACTGGGTGACGTAGGAACTCGTACCAAAGTAGTGCACGTTCACGGTTAACGGATCCTGGACTCAGTTCTACCTAATTATCTGAGGAGTGGGTACTCCGCTCCTCCAGTTCTTTTACCTTTGCCCGTAACTCTGCAATCTCTTTCTCCAACCCCACAAGGATCGACATATAGACCGATTCCATCGGATCGAGCCACGGGTCGTATCCCGCGGCGCTGGCAAGACCGCGTGCCTTGTTCATCAGGTGATCGAACGCTTCCTGCCCCTCTTTTCGTAACGCCTTCCGGAAGTCTTGCCAGTCCTTAATCAGCGCTTCGAGCACGGTCCGGTAAGAAGAAGCGGCGGTTCTATCCATTTCAACGCCTCACGGTTTTATCAGATGCGTTAGAGCAGACGCGCACGCACGTGGTGTATCCCGCGCCCACTTATTGGCAGACGCTAGCGTTACCATTACCAATCACGGGATACCGGGTATCGTGGCGGATCGGACCGACAGTGCGTGCATGCTAGCACGCATTCTGCAGTTGAAGTGAAGGAATGTTTGAACGCACCGGGAAACTGCGAGCAGGGCACTGAGCGTCAGTATCATAGAATAGAGCAGTCCTTTGGGGTACTTATCCTGGCTCCTGGTACTACCCCGTACACCTCAGCAGCGTCCCGTGCGTATCGATCTCGCCCGCCTTTATCCGCGTGGACGAGATGAGCCCGCCATCCGCGGCTTTTACGTGCTCGACTCTTACGATCGCTATCGGTTTCTTGCCGCGTGCCTTCCGCAGCTCGTTGATCCTCACGGCAACCGGATAGGTCTCAGGCGAGATCACGATGTACTCGAAATCCTCGTCCAGCGTAGGACCGTAGCGATCGTGTAATTCCACCACGCGCACCTGCGCGCCGTATTTCTCTCGCATGTACCGCTGGAGAGCCGCCGCACGCGCCTTGAACGGACGAACGTCACGATCCCTGAAGGTGCGCGCCATAGCATCCGAGGTCACTCCGATCACGATCTCACCACCTTCGCTCAGCTCATACACGCGTTTCAAGAGCTGCTTATGCCCGTCATGTAACGGATCGAACGTGCCGCCAAACGCTACCCTCATCCTGCCTTTGTATACTATACTATACATACTACCGAAAGTATCTGCTTATTTCCTTTCGTTTCGTTTGAACCTGCACGTCCAAAATAACAGGAAAGGAATAAATAAAGGCGCCTTCTGGGCTGGGCACAACAGGGCGGGAATTTCCCGCACGATCCGCACCGTCCAGGAGACACTCCCCCCGCGGGACTGCCAGCCTCGAGTGGCGTGAATCACGTGCACCAACCCCATGCGATGACGCGAAGAAACGGCAAGCTGCAGCAGTGCTACTGATCCCGTGATGCCCGTCGAGTGATTAGAAAACAGCACCGCACACAAAGGCGAGCAGCCCCAGAGTAATTGCCAGTAACGTCTCCTTTCTCAGTGCAGTATAATCCGCAGTCTCCGCGCTCTGCCGCCACAGCACCCAGCAGGCATGCACCAGGAGCAGATCAGCGAGCAGCACCGGGAGCAGATACGCGGGATTGCAGTAATACGAGCTCCCGATCGAGAAGATCGGTATGACGCTCAGAGCGACAGCGAGCAAATATGAACCGACGACGACGCTGCTCGCGGTAGTCGGGCCATAGATGCGCGCAATGCTCTTGACGTCCCGTAGCGCGTCACCCCTGAGATCCGCGATGTCTTTCATCACCTCACGCCCGAACCCTGCGACGAATGCCATCGCAGCAAGGACGAGCAGTATCAGATCGATCCGGGTAGGGTCCACGATCAAGCCGCCGAAGATGAACGGGATCGCCATGGTGAGCGCGATATAGACGTTGCTCACGCCGAAGAATTCCTTCATCTTCACATCGTAGACCATGCCCAGTACCGCGGAAAGGACGGCGAGTGCGAAGAGCAGCGGGTGCAAAAACGATGCCGCGACGATACCGATTGCGGTGGCGAGCAGCGCGATCAGTAACGCTTCTCGCCGCGTAAGCTCGCCGCGCACGAGTGGTCTATCCATCCTGCGGTTCGCACGATCAGATTCGAGGTCGCAGTAGTCATTCAGGGCGAAGGTGCCCGCCTGGATGAAGAGTGCGGTGAGAAAGCCGAAGATCGCACCTTCTGCCGGAATGTATACCGCGAGCCCGGCGATCGATGCCTGTACGAAAATACGGCCGTCCGCAACGATGATCCCGATGAGCACGCCGAGCCCGTACATCAGACCGTGCTCGAACCGCGTTAACTCCCAGATCGACTTCAGTTTGCGGATCATGATCCCTCAGGTACATGAAATAAGACGGTGCTAACGCAAAAGCGTGAATAGTGCTTGGTGCTCACGTACACGTTCTTGTGAAAGAAAGGTTGAGACGGAGTCGCTGGGAATTGAACCCAGGTCGTCAGGTCCGGAGCCTGACAGGATATCCTCTACCCCACGACCCCTTGTCGCTTGTACTAACTCATTGAGGCAGAAGAATAAGTCACTTCCTCACTTCTTCTTTCTGAGCACCTCGATCCCCGGCAATGGTTTCCCGAGGAGATACCGCAGGAACGCACCGCCTGCCAGACTCACGTGCGCATGCTCCATTTTGCTCCGATCGACGCCCACCTCACTGATCGCTGCGGAGGTGTGGCCACCACCGAGGAGCGTGAAGGCGGGCGATTCGGCAATCGCCTCGAAGATCGCGCGTGTGCCCTCGCCAAAGCCCTCCTTCTCGTAAAAGCCCGCAGGCCCCTTCATGACCACCGTGCGCGCGTTCTTGATGATCTCCGCGTATTTCTCCATCGTCTCATGGCCGATATCGTAGATCGGCATATTTACTCTGACCTGATCAACCGGAATCTCCTCGCGCTTACCGTTCTGCTCGATGGCAAGATCCCAGGGATATTTGATCTTCCTGCCCGCCCGTTCCTGTATCTCCTTTGCTCGTGTTACGATCTCCAGCAGATCTTTATCCACCTTCATCGGGATCATCCCGTTCGCCACCATGAAGAGGTTACCGATACCACCGGTCGTGAGGATATAATCGATCTTATCTGAATCGAGCGCGAACTCAATAATATCAAAGACCTCCTCGGGTTTCACGCCGCCGAGCACGTACACACTTGGACGTTCGATGTGGTTGACCGCGCGTTCCAGCGCACTCAGCTCGCTCTCCATGAGCCGTCCCAGACCAGCCTCCATGAGCGTCGGAAAACCGACCACCGACGCGTGCGCACGGTGCGCGACCGAGAAGGCATCATTGATGTACAGATCTGCGAGCGGTGCGAGTCGCTGGACAAAGATGGATTGTGCATGCTCTGCGGGGGTCTTATCGAGCGTCTCCTCGGCGAGCAATCGCACATTGTCCAGGAGCAGCACCTCTCCGTTCTCAAGCTCCTGGGCTGCTCGCCGAGCTGCCGGCCCGATGATGTCCTCAATGTACTTCAGATCCACCAGTTCGTTGAGCAGGTGCGCATGCTGCTCCAGAGTGAGGAACTCCTTACCGCCCGCGCGACCCTGGTGCGCAAGGATCACCACTTTTGCGCCTTTCTCCGCAAGCTCCCGAATCGTCTTACCGTTCTCCTCGATCCGCTCCTTCATCTGCACCTTGCCATCGATGACCACCGAGTTCAAATCCGCTCTGAAGAGCACCGTCTTTCCCGCAACCTCGAAGTCATCCAGCGTGAAAAAATCCGACAATACCTCTTTCGGATTCATGTTATCCTCCTGGCTTCTCTTACTTACGCTTCACTCCAGGCCGTCAACCTAGCAGCACACCTCAGAGACCTAACGCCGCAATGCGGTTTATCATGTCAACACAGCGGCATGAATAGCCCCATTCGTTGTCGTACCAAGACAGCACTTTCACCAGGTTGCCGCGGCCCCCGATCACGGTGGTATACTCAGCATCAACGATGGACGAATAGCTATTGCCGATAAAATCGATGGACACCAGCGGTTCGTGTGAAACGGCGAGTTTGCCCTTGAGCGAGGGGGTCTTCGCTGCTGCCTCGAACGCGCTATTGACCTCGTCGGCCGTGGTATCCCGTTCCAATACGGTCACGAGATCTATGATCGAGACGTTAAAGGTGGGAACTCGCAAGGCAAAGCCATCCAGCTTGCCCTCCAACATCGGCAGAACGAGACCCAACGCTTTCGCCGCGCCAGTCGTGGTGGGGATGATGGACATCGCGGCGGCCCGTGCACGTCTCATGTCCTTGTGTCTACCGTCGAGGATCTTCTGATCGTTGGTATACGCATGCACGGTGGTCATAAAGCCGTTGACGATCCCGAACTCGTCATTTAATATCTTCGCGACTGGTGCCAGGCAGTTGGTGGTGCAGGAGGCGAGCGAGATGATCTTGTGCGCCGCATGGTCGTACATCTCGTCGTTGACACCGGGAACGATAGTAACATCTGGATCCTTTCCCGGCGCCGTGATGATCACCTTCTTGCTCCCCGCGGTCAGATGCAGTGACGCGCTCTTCCGGTCCCTGAACGCGCCGGTTGATTCTACCACCAAATCCACCCCCAAGTCCGCCCAGGGCAGCTTCTCAAGATCGGTCTCCGCAAAGATCGGTATCTCTTTCCCGTTCACGACGAGCGCGTTCTCATCCGCGTTCCCCTCTACCGGTTTATCGAATATGCCGTGCACGGAATCGTACTTCAGGAGGTGGGCCACCCAGGAAGCCTCCGCCTTGCGGCTATTGATCGCGACGACCTCGAACCCCGAATCGTTCTGCAGCGCTGCGCGAAAGAGAATTCGTCCGATGCGCCCCCATCCATTTATCGCTACCGTTATCATGATGGGGGATTTGCGCTCCGCCGTTATAAAGTTTACTCTACATGTGCCACAGAATTACCAGTATCGGAAGTAGTAGGACGCCCATAGCGTTGCTCCGTTTCACACCAAAACAGATCGGAATGAGCCCGATGTACGTGCCGACGATGAGCACGAGCAGCCCCATAAGGCCGGTGAAGAGCAGCACGAGCGCGATGAGGAAGAGCGCGATCATGATCAGCAGCGTACGGTATGGCAGCTGTGAGAACCGAAGCGCGAATTGCCTGCCCAGATAGTTCGTGATGAAGTAGGAGCAGGGTGCGGCAACGAGCACCACCATGAGCAGATAGAGCAGTAACGATGGCGGGAGCGCACCGCCTTCCCATGGCTGGATGTTCAGAAGGCGGCTGAGCGCGATCGTGGTGCCGCTGCGTGCACGCGAGATGAGGAAGAGCGTCTCGAGACAGAAAACAACGTTGGCTGTATTGACCCCGCTCAGAGTCACGATCACCTGCTCCGGATCGCGGTTACGCCGTGTGAGCATCGCCATCACGGTGGCGTGCGCGGACGTGATCCCGGGCAAGAAACTGACGAGCGTGCCGAAGATCGAGCCGGAGAGAACGGATTTGATGACCTCCGCGTTCTCGGTCTCCGGCTCTTCGATCGTTTGCTCCGGAATCTCCGGCGTGTGGAGCAGCGAATAGCAGATAGTGGAGAGCCCGAAGAGCCCGGTGAGTGCGGGGAAGAGCATCGTGGAGCTGAAGAGGAACGGCGTGTGCACCGGCATATCCAGAACGACGCACCCAAATATCCCGGCGAGCAGAAAGACGAAGGCAGCGAGGAAAACTGCCTGGGAGGAGGGCATTCGTTCGTTGAAGCTCTCGGTGAGAACGAGTAGCGTGGAGATCCCGAAGAGCAGATAGAGCATCAGGCTCTGGATGAGCTCGTAGAAATGGAGCGTGGAGAAGAGGATAAAGAAGGGGATGATAAAGATGAAGGAGAAGATGATGGCGCCGAAACTGCCCCGGGCAGAGAGCACAGTGGCTTCGTACGCGCGACCTTCCAGCAGGAGCCGGTGCGCGGGCAGTAACGCGAGCGCCGTTTCACCTTCGGGGGCGCCGAAGAAGGCCGCCGGAATGAAGTTGAGAAACGTGTGGGCGACCGAGGCGGCGAGAATGACCGCTGCGACCAGGAGCAGAAGCGTATCAAAGGGCAGTGCGGCACAGAAGGTGCGCGGCTCCGCGAGGATAGCGGGCGTGAGTACGAGCAGGATAACAGCCACGTTATTCGGGTGGAAGCCGGGCACGAGCCCGGTTATCGTGCCGAGCAGCACACCGAGGAGTGCAGATGCGACGAGCAGGAGCAGCAGAACAGCGGGGTCCATCTTTGCCGTAGCGCGGTGAACTGTGCCGCGCACTGATGGTTATAATACGGTTCAGGTAAAGTAACTGTTTACGCTCATGGTGACTCGCTCGTCCTCATCCTGCCGCGGCATACGCTTGGGCATGAACAGGCGCGCTACTAGCCGAACGACGCTATCAGACGAGGCGTTTCAGCATAAACGGCCCCTCGCGTTCGTAGCCGAACCGCTCATAGTATGCCCGGACACCGAGCCCGCTCATCACGGCTATCTTCCGGTACCCCGCGTCAGCCGCAAGCTCTTCGGCTTTTCGTAACAGGCGAGCGCCGTACCCGCGATGTTGCCAGCTCCCCGCCTTCTGTTTTCCCAAACACACCAGTTCACTGTACACGTGAAGTTCTCGCACGAGAGCAGCATCCTTCAGCTCCGCTCGATGCGGTTCGTGCGGGAATCGTAACCGTAAAAGCGCGATTAAAAGGTCGGCCTCACCATCCTCGTACGAGATGAAGTGTTCCGTACCTCTGCACGCGTCGTACCGCTCTATCACCAGGGAGATATTCTGCTCGGTAGCGATACGACCTTCTAAGCGAGCAAGCCCCGCCTCTCTACAGCGAATGCACCGGCACTGATAGCCCTCCGCTCGCAGTCGCTCACGCACCAGTTGTCGCAGATTGCTCTTCTTCACGCCCGCCTCGATGAACTGCGCGGGAATATCACGCTGAATTCGCTGTATCCGCACCCACGGCGGAATGATCCGCTTTGCAAACGCGATAATCTCAACGGTTTCGGGCTCACGGAATGGGACATAGTTGCCCCTGCGCCACTGCTCGTATAACGGCGTTCCTCGAACTACGAGCGTGGGATAAATCTTGAGATAATCTGGCTTGAACTCGGGCTCGGAGAAGAGCCGCGTGAACATCGCTTTATCCGCTTCAACGGTCGTGCCGGGCAGGCCAAGCATCACGTGAAAGCCGACCTTCAGGGCGCTATCACGTGCACAACGGTTCGCGGCGATCGAATCTTCAACCGAGTGTCCGCGCTGAATCCGCGCTAAAATCGTATTTGAGAGCTGCTGCACGCCCAGCTCGACCTTCGTCGCGCCCAGCGCGAGCATACGATCTAGCTCGTGCGCCGTTGCATAATCGGGCCTCGTCTCGAACGTTATACCGGTGTTCCTGATCGCGCTGCCATGTTCCACACCAAACGCGTCCATGGCCGCCAGACACCGGTTTACAAACCACTGCTGGTATGCTTCGGGTCGTGCGGTGAGCGTCCCGCCCATCAGGATCAGCTCAACCTTCTCGAAGTCGTGCCCGATCTCCTCGACTTGATGGAGCCGTGCTCGTACCTGCTCGTAGGGGTCAAACCCGTGCTGTGCCGCACGGCATGCTGCGGGCTCTCGACCTACATAGCTCTGCGGTGACTCGAACTCCGAAGTCGGCCCACCCGGGCACATGAGGCACTTACCATGCGGACAGGCATAGGGCGAGGTCATTACGGCCACGGGGACCACGCCTGAGGCGGTTCGCATCTGCTTACGCTTCAGCTGCGCCCGCACGTCATCACGACTCACTTTCATCACATCGGAATGCCGTGGAAGGCTGGTCAAGCGGTATTTGCCGCTGATCTCCTTCTTGAGCCGGTTGATACTCTCTGCCTCCTGGAGCCCCTGCGCCGCCATCAGCTCCGCGATCTCCCTGCAGGCAAGCTCAAAGGCAGTTACCTGCGCGTCTATACTCATTTTTGCCTTCGTTGCCATCCTCTCCTCGCGATGAGCGATCACCCGTACCCGTCAAGGTCTTCGGTATATGGTTTGCGCTCGCGCGCTCCGGCCGTTTCGCTCTCTGCTGGTTCCTGCTCCTCGCCTAGCAGCTGCTCGAGATCCGCCGAATCAACCTGCAAACCAAGTATCTCCGCGATGCGCAGGACCAATTCCTGTGCCGCGTCAAGATCGGGATATTCAGGATCCTCGAAGTTCTGCGTGGTGCTCGAAAACAGGCACACGCCCTCAATCCCTTTCATCATCGCGAGTGCCGCGATGAGACCTGAGAAGCCGATAAAACGATCGACGTGCGTCTGTGTGATGCCATACCGGGCCATCTCATCGAGCACGTTCGTATCCGTTGCGCAACAGGTCATGCCCGATTCGATCACCTGCGCACCGAGCGAAAACACCCGCTTTACACCCAGCGCCTTCAGAACATCGGTAACACGGTCAACGACCATATGCTGGTTGAGCGGATCGTACGCTTGATAACCGCTGATGAGCACGAACTCCCTGTCCGCCGTGCCCGATCCGCTTTTCGGGTCTGCGATATAGATCTTAACGCTCGGCAGCTCGGTGAGCTGATCTTTCGTCGTGAGCCCACCCGCGTGGCTGGGCGCGCCGAGATATGAAGGCCCATAATACACTCCGGGAAACCCATAAGAGTAGATTTCTGCATATAACCGCGGCTGTAACTGCTCAATTAATAACTCGACCGCGATTTTGCCCACTGAGCGCAGTCCTGGCGCCCCCACGATCGCTATCGGGTCCGTTAGCTTCAGTGTAAGCGTATCGTGGTACGTTATCCATGCCTTTCGCGTTATGCCCATAGTTAAAGTAGACCCTTCCTTTTTAAAAGCGCGGAGATGAGAATCATAGCGCATCGTGGCGCACGTGCCGAAGAGCCGGAGAACACGATCCGTGCAATCAAACGGGCTGCCGAATGCGGTGCGGATCTGGTGGAGCTCGATCTCAGACAGAGCAAGGATCACGAGCTGGTGGTTATTCACGATGCCACACTGGAGCGAACGACCAACGGCTCTGGCCTCGTTGCGGCCCATACACTGCGGCAGCTTCAGAGACTGGACGCGGGCAAAGGTGAGCATATTCCCGCGTTATCCGAGGTCCTTTCTCTCGGCCATCACCGGGGAATCGGCTTGGTGCTCGAATTAAAAGAGCCGGGTATCGCGGAAGCCGTTGTGCATGACGTGGTTTCAGGCGGTATGACGCAAAGCGTTATCATCGCCTCGTTCTTCCATCCCGCGCTCCTCACCGTGAAAGCGCATGCACCGCAGGTGAAAACGGGGATCATCCTCTCTGCGCTGCCCGTTTTCCCCCTGCAGGTGGCGCGGGATGCCGGGGCTGAGATCATCTTCCAGCGGTATCCACGCCTGACCCGTGAGTATGTGGATGCGGCGGCGATGCAGGGCATTGAGATCTATGCCTGGGTGATCAACACGCGCGAAGACTGTAAGTGTGCCGAGGCTCTCGGTGTCGCAGGCATTGCGACTGATAATCCCTGCCACTTCACCAGGCGGTGCGGCAAGCGAAAAGAAATGAACTGAACTGAACTGAGCATTGGCCCGGCATCACGGTCGCGCTAGCTAGCTCGTTCAGCACCATCACGTTACCTTGTAGAGACGATCTTAATAATATCCCGGTTCACCAATTCGTGCTTCTCACCAAGCCGGAGTTTGGTGCGCGCATCAACGCCATAAAGGCAGCTCTCGCCGATCTCAGAATGCACGGCGAAGGCCAGATCGCGTGCGGTACTCCCGCGTTTGAGCAGGAACGCGTCAGGCAGGATTCGCCCACTGGAGTCGCAGAACTTGTGCTCGTCCTCCACCGGATAGGCGACGACGTAGTCCAGCAGATCGAAGACCGCGTAATTGATGATCGCCTGAATGCCGGTACCACCGTGGTCATGCAAGAACGCGCGTATCTTTTCCAGCCCCTTGCGTTGCTTATCCGTGAGCTCGCTCGTGATCTCGAAATCCGCATCGCCGGGCACGTACGTGATGAGCTGGTTCTTTGCTGCGGTTCGTAACGCGAGTTCTGCGGCCGCAGAGCAGGGAATGACCCGTTCGCCCTCGCTCGCCGCAGACACCTCTTTCAGGTGCTCGAGGTTCTCGTGAGGCGCGACATCAGCTTTGTTCGCCGCAATGACCATCTTCTTGCTCCGCCTGATCACTGCGGCTGCCAGTGTGTGGAGGTCATCGTCGCTCCAGGACCTGAAATTCGCGCGGTCTGGGCTCGTAGGCTCCATGAGCGCGGCCTTCACCTGCTCCTCAGAGACGCCGACACCGGTCAGTTGCTCAGCCAGCAGTCGCTCGATCTTCAGGCCCTCTAATTCCGCTTTCCGCTCTATCTTACGCCAGTTGCGCTTGATTATCCCGAAGACCCACAGGGTCAGCTCGGTTTTGAAGAACACGAGATCTTCGCGGGGATCGTGGCTCCCAAGATCTACTACATTGCCATCCGCATCTGTCCCCCCAGCGGCGTCGACCACGTGAATGATCGCTGCTGCCTGTCGGAGCTCATCAAGGAACTCGTTGCCCAATCCGCGGCCCTCATGCGCACCTCTGACCAGACCCGCGACATCGAGCAGCTCCACCGGCACGAAGCGGATACCATCAATGCACTTATCGCACGATTTACCGCCAAGCTCCTGCTGAATCGCTGGATCCTGACACGGGCAGTCCACCTTCACGTACGCGATCCCGGTATTCGGCTTGATGGTGGTGAATGGATACGAGGCGATCTCAACGTCTGCGAGCGTGGCCGCTTTGAAGAAGGTCGATTTGCCCGAGTTCGGCTTTCCCGCAATTGCTATCGTGATCATCAGTTACCTCAATCCTCGCCGGCGATCATTTCCAGCTGACTGACTATGCTCCAGATCTGCGCTCGTGTATGTGCGGGAGTGTTCGGGTTGGAGCTCAGCTCATCGAAATCAGAGATCACCAGAGCGACGCGCATGGCCAGCGAGCCTGCGCCGTTCAGCAACTGGTCTTTTAATTCGCCCGTTGACCGCCGCAGGTTTCGCGGCACGGTGGTATCGCTTAGGATCTCATCCAGCATCTCAATACAGCGATGTACCACCCCCTCTTTCTCTACCGGTTCCATACTATCCCGTATCACCGCCCGTGTAACTGGAAAAAGAGCGCTGTAAATAAGCGTGCTAAAGAAGCCTCACTAACTAACCTATTTCGTTCCGCAATAAAAATAGCTATGTGATGGGACGCGAGCGGCAAGCTCACGAAGAAGCGATACACGATGCGTTTACGAGCAATCAGAAACCCTTTATCCTCTTCTTGCTCGGAACGGTCGACGTTGGCAAGACCTCTACGGTTACGGCACTTGCGAACCGATTTCACGCGCAGCAGCTCCGTGTGGCCGTGGTCGATGCAGATGTCGGCCAGAGTGATATCGGGCCGCCGTGCTGCATCGGTATGGGCCTGGTAGAGCAGCAGCTGCATCGACTTTCTGAGGTGCCGCTTCGTGGGCTCTACTTTGTTGGCGATACCTCGCCCGGGAGCTGTACCCGTGCGTGCGTGCAGGGAACCGGGGCAGCGGTACGGAAGGCCACCGCACTCGGGGCCGCGGTGGTGATTGTGGATTCGACCGGTTGGGTGGAGGGCGAGGCAGCAACGGCATTCAAGCTCCAGGAGATTGCCGCGATACAGCCAACACTGGTTCTGGCGATTGAGCGCGGGGATGAGCTGGCTCATATAGTATCCCAGCTGACGTGTCCCGTGCTCCGGATACGCAGCTCGGAACACGTACGAACGCGAACGCGCGAGGAGCGGCGGGCGCTACGCGAGCGTGCGTACACGGCGTACTTCAAAACGGCACGAACCCGCGTTTTCGAACTCAGGGTCTTCGCGTGGCCACCAGCAGAGGGCAGCATTGCAGGGCTATATCGCACTGGAGCTACTTCCAGCGGTAGCGCGGAAGTCTGCGGGCTCGGGATCGTTAAAACCATGGTTCTTGACCGTGGCACGGCAGTCGTTGCCACGCCGGTGCCCGTTGCGAACCCTGATGGCGCACCGATGGCGATCGGCATGATACTGCCCGGTGCCGTGAGGCTCGTACCTGTCCAGGGTCGCTGGAAAGAGCTCAGGCATGATCGCTTACTGCCTTCAGAATCTGAGCCCGCCAAGGATACAGAGGAATAGCGCGGCGGCAATGAGGTCTGCTGTCGAGCCGGGATTGAGCCTCGCACGTACAAGCTCGTTATCGAAAGCCTCTAGCTCTTCATGTTTGCAGCCGTTATCCACAATCTCTTTCGCTCTCTTCTGCACGTAGCTGCTCCGCTCAGTGCCGAATTTCAGGGTGATAAACGTGTCCACCTCTGCCGCGAGCAAGTGGAGATACGTATGCGTTATCGCCTCATTGATGCGCTCTGCTCGCGCCAGCTCGCTCAGGAGTGCGGCACTCTTAAATGTCCGTTCAAATCCACCCACCAATTCGCGTGAGATCATATCGTAAGCTGCGGAGATACTGAATATCTGGTAGAGCGTGTACTCTTTTGCTCGTATCTCGTCGATCGCCGCATCGCTGGTAAGATCGAATTCGGGCACGGCTGTGCGCACTTTGACCCTGGCCTTCGGGAATGCCTGGTACACATCGATTGCGTCTTCCATGGTGGTGCGGCGCATTTTTTCCGCCGCTGTTCGTTGCAGCTCGTGGGGGTCGTAGCGCCTGCACGCGCCGGCAGCCATGGTCAACGGGATGAGCAGGAGTAAAGCGCCGAAATGCGTGTTCCCACCATGTTGCCATGCACGACTCTCTTCGACGCCACGTTTCACCAGGCTTCCCAGGCCCGTGCCCCTGCGGCTACCCCGCACCGCGGCATCTCTGAAGACCGGATAAAGCGCAACAGAGGAGGCGAGGAAATGCTCGTAGCTCGTATCGGTGAAATCATGTGTACGATCTACGTTCCCGGGCTTCGGATACGCAGACACTTCAAGGAGCAGCGCCAATTGCGCGCTTCGTGCAACGTCGTCCTCATTCATGCTCGCGCCGAGCTAGCCAAGCTAGCTACTTGTGGTTTAGTTTAGAAAAATGCTCTGGCGGTACGTAAGATTTAAGCGGTGAAAATAAAAAGAACACGATGACCCGATCGATGCCGAAAGAGCGCTCAAAGCTCGCGAATGGCGCCGTGCTTACAGGAGAGCAGATACGAGCGCGGCTACAGCTCAAACCACCCTTGGTCGAGAACCTGATTGATACGGACACGCAGACACAGCCAAATGGTGTGGATTTGACGGTGCGGCGGATAGAGCGCCTCACGAGTGCGGGTTGCGTGGATTTCAGTAACGCAGAACGGACACTCTCGAAGACTGAGCCGCTCGGGTTTGTCGATGATCAGGTCTTCCTGCGGCCTGGCGCTTATAAGATCATATACAACGAGATCGTTCATCTCCCGAAGGACGTGATGGCGTTTGGCGCTCCGCGAACAAGTCTCATCCGCTGTGGCGCTACTCTGGCAACGGGGTTCTGGGACGCGGGCTACGAGGGGCGGAGCGAGTCACTGCTGGTGGTTCACAACGAGCAGGGCTTTGCGGTGGTGCGGAATGCGCGTCTTCTCCAGCTCATCTTTGTCAAACTCGCCGATGTTCCTGACAATGGGTATTGCGGGATCTACCAGTCAGAGAACATCGATCAGTGAGCAAGCCACTGGCTGGCTTGCAGACGTAATGACTGAGCCGCGGTCATGGCATACCGTGCATTATTCTATTCGCCCGGTCGTGCGATCCGATAGATGTCTACCGGAATAACCTTCCGATCCTTCTGGTGGAAGGCGAACCGCCGTTTGAGTGGGAATGCGACCGGGAACCGGTCAATGGTGGTGGTTGCAGGGAGCAGACGTCTGATGAACGCCTCACTGCCTGCGTTATGGATCGAATAAACAACAGGCGCGACCACAAGCGCTTTCTCCAGGAATGCGCGATCCGCATGCCGGTTCTTCCGCTGTGCGCCGAAGGGCGGATTCATCACCACCGTATCTCCCGCCACTTTAATTTCATGGATCTCGCACTGCCTGAAGTCCACCTCCACCCCGAACATCGCACTATTCTTTCGCGCGGTCCCAAGCGCTTTTCCATCACGGTCTATGCCGATGACCGCACGAGCACCGAGGAGCTTAGCACCGATGCCCAGGATGCCGTTGCCGCAGCCGAGATCGTAGACGACCCGGTCGGCGATATCGCCGTGACTGAAGGCGAAGAAGAGCAGTTCAGCAGCAACGGGCGCGGGTGTCGCGTACTGCTCGCTCTCGACCTCCGGCTGCTCAATATCCTCGACGCGTTCCAGGATGATCTCCAGCTCACGTTTCTTCATGTCACGTTACCAGCCCTGCCAGCGGTCGTCAACGCGATGAGCGTGAGAGAGCGCACGCGAAGAGCGAGTAAAAACCGCAATGTATATATATGAGCTCGCACAAAAAAAGTGCAGAAGCTCATCTTGCGGTGGCATTGCTTGAATGGCCCCTGAAAAACTGAAGTAACGTGAAGTAAGTAGGTGATACTAAATATGAATTTGTTATGGTTGGCTCCCTTCGCGGGACTGGTGAGTTTGGCATTCGCGGCGTACTTCGCCTTCTACACACTGAAGCAGGACTCGGGCAGTAAGCAGATGAACGCGATCTCAGGCGCGATACAGGAGGGCGCGTCCGCGTACCTGAACCGTGAGTACCGAACGATCGCGATCGTTGCGGTCATTATCGCGGTCATTTTAGTGCTTGCACTCGGTAACGCGTTTGACGGCGGGTATCTGGATTCCGGCAGGGTTGCGTTCGGATTCCTGGTGGGTGCAGCGGGTTCTGCGGCTGCGGGCTATATCGGCATGTCCGTCTCGACCCGCGGCAATACGCGCGTTGCGCAGGCCGCATTCTCGGGCGTTCGGAGTGCGCTCGATATCGCGTTCAAGGGCGGTGCGGTTACCGGGCTCTCGGTCGTCGGGCTCGCGTTACTGGGCACGAGCCTGTTCTACATCGCCTTCGGCGGTGGCTCGCACGCGGTCGACCTGGTCGTGGGCTACGGCTTCGGCGCGTCCCTGATCTCGTTGTTCGCACGGATCGGTGGCGGTATCTACACGAAAGCGGCCGACGTTGGTGCAGACCTAGTGGGCAAGGTGGAAGCGGGCATTCCGGAAGACGACCCGCGTAACGCCGGCGTTATCGCGGACAACGTGGGCGACAACGTGGGCGACTGCGCAGGCATGGGCGCGGACCTCTTCGAGACGTACGTGGTAACGTCGCTGGCGGCAATGCTCATCGGCGGCTTGATGGTCAATGCGGGCAATGTCTCGAGCATCTTCCCGGGTGTGGCGAGCGCGTTAACGGTGATCGAGTATCCGTTAATTCTGGGCGCAGTCGCGATCTTCGCCTCGATCATCGCGGTCTTCGCGGTCCGAATGGGCAGGGAGGAGAAGATTATGCGCACGCTGTATAAGGGCGTATTCACCGCCGCGATACTCAGTGTCATGCTCTTCTTCCCGGTCACTCTACTTCTTTTCGGGTCTAATGCAGCAGCGTACTCGCTCTTCGGTGCCTCGGTCATCGGGATCCTTATCATGGCGTTCATGGTCGTGGCGATCGAGTATTATACGCAGGATCATGCGCCCGTACGATCAATAGCAGACGCGAGCAAAACGGGCGCGGGCACCAATCTCATTACAGGGCTTGCGGTGGGCATGATCTCGCTGGGCTGGCCCTTGATCATCATCTGTGGCGGTATTCTGGTCGCGTATCTCATGCCGTTCATAGTGACGGGCTCGATGACCGCAGGTCTCTACGGGATCTCGATTACCGCGGTTGCCATGCTCTCGGCGACCGGGATCGTGGTCGCGCTCGATTCTTATGGGCCGATCACGGACAATGCCGGCGGCATCGCGGAGATGGCAGACCTGCCGGCCAGCGTGAGGGAGACGACCGACAAGCTCGATGCGGTGGGTAACACGACGAAGGCGGTGACGAAGGGCTATGCGATTGCGTCCGCGGCAATTGCGGCATTAGCATTGTTCTCGGATTACCTGCACAAGGTGAACTTACCGCCGGAGAGTTTCAGCCTCTTCAATCCGCTCGTGCTCATCGGGCTGCTGATCGGCGGGCTGTTACCCTTTATCTTCAGTGCGGTGATGATGCGTGCCGTGGGCAAGGGCGCGTTCAAGGTCGTCGAAGAGGTAAGGCGGCAGTTCAAGGAGATCCCGGGCATCTGGGACGGCACGGCGAAGCCGGAATACGGCAAATGCGTGGATATCGTTACCGCTGCCGCGTTACGGGAGATGATCGTGCCCGGTATGATCGCGGTGGTCGTGCCGGTGGCGGTGGGGCTCATCCTGGGTGCGATCGCGCTCGGCGGGCTCTTGATCGGTGTGATCATCTCGGGCTTGATGCTCGCGTTGATGATGGCGAACGGTGGTGCTGCCTGGGACAATGCGAAGAAGATGATCGAGGACGGCTATCTCGGCGGTAAGGGTAGCGATGCGCACAAGGCCGCAGTCGTTGGCGATACGGTCGGCGATCCCTTCAAGGATACCGCGGGGCCGGCGATCAATCCGCTGATCAAGGCGATGAACATGGTCGCAATCCTGTTCTCCTCGCTGTTCCTTGCTACTGGTGTGCTGCCACTGTGAAACTAAACTGAACCGAACAGAACCGAAGCGAATCAAAGCAGACTGGGAATAACGGTTGGCAGTCATCGGCAAAAATCTGAATGGTGTATGCTGAGATCATCAGAGCGAGCGCAAGGGGGAGATGCAACCAACGAAGAGATGATGCATGCGTTGCGTTACCTTCGCGCGCATGGTTGTGCGGGGGCTGGTAGACGCTCGTGCAGGACGGGTTATTTCCACTGACGAGCGGGCTCGGTAGCTTCGTTCCGGACGGACAGAAGAGGCCGAGCGGTGGCTCAAAGACGGTCAATTCATGACCCTTAGCTAGCAGCAGACATTACGGATTGCCCAGCTTTCTGATCAAGAGCAAGGATCGTGTAGAGATTCTTTTCAGAACCTGGGCTGCTCGAAGGTACTGAATCAGCGAACTAATTAATCGCTCGGACGGTACTAATCTTCTGCACCCCGCCTCCTGATCAATGCCCCCTTGTTAATCACCCGTACTTCTGGCTTCAGCTTCTTGTAGACCGATACTACCTCGATTCCTGCTTTTAACTGATCAAACTGCTTTTCGATCTGTTGCATCTCCTCGGCCGACAGCGGTGCTACGCCGCACGGTCGTAACGGCGTGTTCAGCTGCACCACGTCGGCTTGTATCTCCACGGCAATTCGGGTGAGCGCCGCGCTTGAAGCTCTGTTCTCCGCTATGAACATCAGCTGCAGACAGAGCCTACCACGGTACTCGCGTCTGAACTCTGTGAGCCCCGCTATGATTTCGTCGAGCTTGATTTCTGCGCTCACCGGCCTGTTCACCGCGTCGAAGATCGCCTGGTCGGGCGCATCCAATTTGGCAACAACGATGTCCAGCTTCTTCAAATCATTACGTACTTCGGGATCGGTGATCAAAGCGGCGTTCGTGAGGATCGCGATCGGCTTCCGCGTATGTCTGCGAATAGCCGCAACTACCTCACTGAGATTCGCGCCCAGAGCCGGCTCGCCCATGCCCGCGAAGGTGATCACGTCGGTAGTCTCCTCAACGAACGGTGCAAGCGCGTGAAGCTCTCGTTCGATCACGTCCGTGGGTACGAACACCTTCCGCTCAGTTGTCTTGTTGACCGTTCGACCGAGTTCGCAGTAGAGGCACTCGAACGAGCAGGTCTTATCCGCAGTGCTCAGAATATCCACGCCCAGCGACCTGCCGAGCCGCCACGAGGCTACGGGCCCGTAGAGGTACTGCATCTCAGCCCAGCTCCAGCACCATGCCTGATCCACACCGTTTGGTCTTCTCTGGGTACCGCGCCAGAATTTCGCGCTTGTGTGCGGTACAGTGGCAGGGTACGATCAGGTCAAACTCGCGTAAGAGCTCCAGCTGATTAAAGCTGTGAAACCCGCCGATGACGCTGTAGAGCTTACCAAAAGTAGCAGCAGCCGCGATGATTGCCTCTAAACCAGGATGCGCACAACCCGTAACCACGACCATGCCCTTTGGCGTTTCGAGCACCAGTGACTGCTCCTTCTGCCCTGCACCGAGCTCACCCGTCGTGTACACGTCAGGAACAATTGCTCGGGGTAGCGTGACGTCAACCACCTCAGCTACCTGTGCAACTGCATGCTTGAAGCGCCGGGAGAACGAGCGGGGCATGAATACCGTCACACCGGGATGCAACACCGCGTTGAGCCCGCCGACATGGTCGCTGTGCTCGTGCGAGAGCACGATCGTATCGATTGTCTCGCGCTGCACGTGAAATTGCTGGAGATTGAAGGCCAAAATGTCGCCTGAATAGCCGGTATCGAAGAGAAGGTTCTGATTACCGGTCTCAATCAAGCATGAGAAGCCCCAATCGCTTTTAAAACCCGGTTGAGCCTCGTTGTCAATGACAATACGCACTCGCACGATCCTTCAGCTTTATATTTGGTATAGCTCTATTAATGATTGTGCTGCTTGGCGGAGCCCGGAGCAAGTAGATAGATAGATGATCAAAGAGATCGAGATGAACGTGCGGGGCGGTATTCGTGAGGTTAGGGTCATGAACAAGATCAAATTGGCCAAATTCCTCATCCCCTGGGCGCTCGGTGGTGCGACGGTGCTCTTCCTCTGGCTCGTCGTTCCTGATGATTTCGGGGACTATATGACGGTCTTCACTGTCTATTCCTTCGTCCCGCTGCTCGGAACACTCTCCGTGGTTCCCACCGGTCTGAGGCTGGGCATATCCCCGGTACCACTCATCGCCTTCATTATCTGGACTGATACGATGCTCGCTCTGTTCCTCGTCTGGAACTTTGATTATGCGAAGAAGATACCTGGCCTGGGCAAGCTCGTCGAGCGCGTGAATGAACGTGGCGAGCAGGCGCTCCAGAAGCATAAGTGGGCCAGCCGCCTTGGCTTCATCGGCGTCGTCCTGCTCGTTATCTTTCCGCTACAATGGACCGGTGCAGGCGTCGGCTCCATTGTCGGCCAGCTCATTGGTATGCAGCCGCTCATGACGTTACTTGCGGTGATCATCGGTACATTTATCCGCTCGACGGTGGCCGCCCTCATTTATCTCGGCGTGTTGTCCTTCTTCTAACGAACCTGCTTGTGCGTGGGCGCTCGCTTTTATTAAGCATGACTCAGTATTTTTATGTGATTCTGCTTGACCGCGAGCGTGAAGAGCGAGAAGGCCAGGATGGCAGAGTGGACAAATGCGGTGGCCTCGAGAGTCACTGTCCCGTTAGGGACGCTCAGGTTCGAATCCTGATCCTGGCGTGGGCATAGAGAGAGGTATATGGAGGGCGGGATCATAGATTACCGCGAGCGGCTTGCGGCAGTTCACGCAGACGCGGGCACCCGCGGTATTCAGGGTGCAGCAATGCGGGCACTCCGGGATCCTCAGCTTGGCGGGCTCCTCTTGCCGGGGCTCCAACCCGTACCTCTTGAGCAGGTCTCCATCGAGGTCCGGCCTGACAGGTACACGTAGATCGAGAGCATCTTCGAACCCTGCACCCAGCCTGAATATTCCTCCATCTGCGATTCCGTCAACCGTGAGGCAAGATGCGTCGACCACGAGTGCCGGAAGTTGTGCGGATTCACCCTTTTCTTGATACCCGCCTTAGTTTGCTACGTTCGATAGTGGAGATGAGCTCCATCACGTCCCCGCAGGGCCCACGTGCTACTTTTTTATATGGGCATGATTCAAAGGTTTTCTAGAACGTTTATGGAAGAACCACCGGGCCCTTTCTGTCAGAGTTGCGGCATGCCGTTGCAAAAACAGAGCGACTTCGGCACGAACGTCGACGGCTCACCAAACTACGAATACTGCACCTATTGCTTCCAGAACGGTGCATTCACCGACCCTACTCTGAGTATGGAAGAGATGATCGAGAAAGTCGCGGGACTGATGATCACCATGCATATCATGCCTGAGGACCAGGCGAAAGCGCTGACCACTACCTTCATTCCGACACTTAAACGCTGGCGGCGATAAAATGGTAACGTGATCGTGAATGAGCGCGTGAGGATTCGTGGCTTCGAGGGCCACTATCCGAACTTAGCGGAGCCCGTATATATTGACCCGCTGGCCACGGTAATCGGTAACGTGGAGCTGGGCGATCATGTGAGTGTCTGGCCGAATGCCGTGATTCGGGGCGATCCCTATGAGATTCATATCGGCGCATGGTCGAACATCCAGGACAGCTGTATCGTGCACGGTGATGCCGGCCATGCAACGCATATCGGCAAATATTGCGTGGTGGGGCACGGTGCGATCGTGCATGGCTGTACAGTCGAGGACGGCTGTATCGTTGGTATGGGCTCCATTATCCTCACCGGGGTCATCGTGGGTGCTGGCAGCATCATTGGTGCCGGCGCTCTGCTGCCTCCGCGAAAGATTTATCCGCCGGGGAGTATGATTCTCGGGAGCCCCGGTCGTGTCGTGCGCAGTCTCACCGTTGACGAGATCGCGGACATACGGGAAGATGCCGCGTCCTACTGGGCGAAGGCGCAGGGGCACGTGAACGAGCTGAAAGAGCATCATGTTCACACCACGAATCCCCACGGGTGAACTGAGCCAACGTTTATGTTGTTCGTTGCCCTTTCTATAACCGAAGGTAGTGAGTAAAGAGACGGAGAGAAAAGAAGCATGGCTGAAGCACTAACGGAAGAGAATGCTCGCGCTGCGATCGCACCGGTCAAACATCCTGCAATCGATCGAACGCTGGTCGAGCTCGGTATTGCGAAGGACGTGAAGGTCGACGGGAACAAGGTCACGATCACGCTGGCGCTGCCGTTCGCTGGCGTGCCTGTGCCGATCAGGCAGATGCTCATGAACTCGTTACGGGAGCCCCTGGAGCAGCGGGGTGCCGAGGTCGCCTTTGAGGTCGTCATTATGGATCCGGAAGCACTTCAGCGGTTCCTGAAGCTGGAGCAGGAAGGCTGGAAAGGGCTATAAATAAGCTTCTGAGTGAGATGTACCGTAGAAACGCGCTCAACGTTTCACTAGCGCTAGCAGTAAAAAATAACAGGGCGTAGCCCGCTCGCGTGCGGTACGTACGTACCAGCTACGCCCGCTTTTTTATCGCTTCACATTTTCACTCACGTTTCACGTGCCCGCTGTGAATGTGTCTCAGAGGCATCGGTATACGACCTGGATGGATGCGCTGACGGTCACGTCCTGCGGCTCAATCGGTGTCGGGACGACCGAGGGTGCTGGAGCGTACTTGGCGTATTCATCGTAGCCGCCTGCGCGATACGGGTAGGTATACACCCCACCTTCGGTGACCGTGGCGACGCCGACGATCTTCAGACCCAGCCCGCTGGCGATTGCGTCCGCTTTCGTGCGTGCATCCGCGCAGGCCTCCGTGAGCGCCTGCTGCCGCAGATCCCGCTCCCGCTCTTCGGTCAGCCCAAATACAACGTGATTCACCGTATTGGCTCCTGCAGAGATGGCCGTGTCGATCACGGGTCCCACCTTCTCCAGATCCTGCACCTCGACCGTTATCTCGTTGGTGACCCGGTAACCCAGGATCCCTTCATCTGGCCGCTCATAAGACCGTACCGGAAAGATCCGGAAATAGCTCGTCTCACGGTTGTCCTTCGGTACGCCTGCTGCGTCCAGTGCCGCGATCACCGCATCCATCCTGGCCGCGTTCTGCGCCACCGCATCGGTCACATTCTCAGATTGCGTCTCCACACCCAGATTCACCGTCACCTTGTTCGGCACGACCTTGATGAGCCCCGTGCCCGAGACGGCGATGGTGGTATTGCTCGCTGCGTTCGCGGCATCACCCTCCGAGCTCGTGCCCAGACAGCCGACCGCCGCCAGACAAACCACCAGTAGTGCGATCACGCTTATCGTTCCCAGTTTCTTCATCTTCTTACTCTCTCACCTCCTCAATGCCTGGTGATGCTACTAGGTGCGCCTTGATCAGCGCGCTTTGTACAGAACCTTGCGTGCGGTGGTATAAAGCCTTTTCCGTGGCTACGAACCGATTCGTAGCTTAGCAAAGCCTTTTAATCTGATAAACGAACCTGAGCATACAATGGAACCTGAAAAATGGTGAGCATACTATGAAACAGGGGAAGAATGTAGTGGTAAGAACCGAAAAAGAAAAGCGAGATGTTCTGTTCGTAAAGCTTGCGCCGCTTCCGGTGCTCTGTGTTCTGGTCGGAACACTCTTCATGGTGGGCTGTATCGCCCCGGGACCGGAACGGCCTGCAGGCATGGTGAGTGTCGCGGAGTTGTTGGCGAATCCCGTATACGATACGGAAGTAATCGTTTACGGGCAGGTTGATCTGTTGGGCGAACTGCTCTGCCCCTGCTTTGAGCTCTCCTCGGGCAGGAAGACCGTTCAGGTCTGGTACGACCAGATGGTTGAGGACGACGATTCCAAGCGGCCCGCGGTGAGTGTGGAGGGGATCGAGAACGGTGATTGGGTGCTCGTCCGGGGCGAGCTGAAGAGCGCGGGCGTGCACCGCGCGGCGAACGATTTCTGGGCGAGCAGTATCGACCCGATCGAAGACCTTGAGAAGTATGGGATTTCCCCCGCGCCGAGCATCATAGAGGTCACGGAAGCGGAAAGCAGGGAGATCGCACACGCATTCGTCGCGAACTCGCCAACCTACCAGTATGATGGTTTTGATCTGCGGTTTATCAGATCAGAGCCACTACGCTGCCCAAGCTGCTGGCTGTTCGTCTTTGAGTTCACATCGCGGCATGCGGGCTACGGCAACCGCACAGGACAGGTGCTCGCGCAGGTAATCACACCGCACACGGCACTGGTGGTGGTGAATCAGGGACTGGTGACCTATGCGACGCTCGACGAGCAGTGGGACATGCTCAAACAGGCACCGATTGCGGATATACCCGGTCGCGAGGAACTTGAGGCGCGGGAAATCGCACGGAGTTACGTACTGAACCTGGACGCGTACAGGAACTACGAGGGCCGAGATCTGAAGGTGACGGAAGTTGTGCAGGCACGCGGTCCGGGCTGCTGGCAGGTTGAGCTCGATTTCTTCCTGATCTCCGAGAAGGATCCCTCGAGGATCGATCGAGCGACGGTTACCGTATGGCTGGAAAACTGGGAGATCATGGACGTGGTCTATGCGCAGGGCGGACTCGAACCACTGACGTATGAAGAAGCACGCGCAATCGCAGAGAACAGCACCTGATATACAGGAGGGGACGTTGACCGGTACCTACGTCTACAACGACTACACGCGCACGTGGTGGCTCGATCTTGAGCCCTTCACGCCGCATGAGGGCTGCAATCCCGCCTGCGTCGTCTCCGAGGACACGCGCACGGCAGAAATAAACTGGCGCTGCACCGGATTACTACCGTCTGAGTCTGACGGAGGCAGCGAGACACAGCAAACCGTCTGCGTTACCGGCACCGGCGCGAGCATGAGCCTGTCTGAAGCGTTAGAGATCGCCGCAGCAAGCGAGTGCAGCACTGTGGGAAGGATAACGACGAACGCATCCTGCAACGCGGTAACGGGTACCTGGTGGCTCGATCTCGGCCCTTATGAGCCCAAAGAGGGCTGCAACCCCGCATGTGTCGTGAATATCACCACAAAGACGGCGGAAGTGAACTGGCGCTGCACCGGATTACTACCGCCTGGCTAGGTGAAGCAGGCGTGAAATGGGAACGAGGAGCGCATGATGTCTGTGTGGTGTGGTGTGGTATGGTGCTCCTCTTCCTCACCCACATCGGGAGTACAAACGGATCACAAAAAGCACGTTTCGTTACGCCTCATACTGTTGTCTCTGTGTGCCCGTCCGTCTCTTCCCGTACCGTCTTCACGTAAGCATCATCGTTTTGCTCGGTCGGGCGTACCCATGCACGCCGTTTGTACGCCTCGATGACGACCTCCTCGGTCGGATAAAGATCAACAATAATCTCATCAGGCATGAACCAGAGCTTTATCTCGCGCTCCGCCTCGGCTTCATCGGATGAGACATGAATGACATTTTCAAACAGACCTGATCTCAGAATTCTGCCATAAGAGCCCCGAATAGAGGTTGGCTCCGCTTCTTCGGGGTTTGTAGCACCAGCAAGCTCGCGACTCCTCCTTATCGCCTCGTCACCCCAATAAACCAGCGCCATCACTTTTCGACGATCGTGCAACTCACCCCGGAGATACCGTATCAGCTCCTCAAAGAACGGTTTATCGCGCAGGTGACTATAGTGCGCCTCAGCCAACTCGCGTGAGACCCGCACCATCTTCGCGGCCACGATCTCCAGCTTCATCTCCGACAGTCTCGTTAAGATGTTCCCGGTCAACGATTTTTTCAGTCCATCTGGTTTGATGAGTATCAATACTGCCTGATTCATCTTTTCGCTATCCTCTCTGGGTTTTACTCACGCTGGTGTGCTTCTTCTGAATGGAGATATACCTCAAGATCATAAAGAGCTTTCTGGTGTTATCAAGGTATGGTTGCGCCTGCCGGCATAAAAATGCGCACGCGAGCGTTGCTAGCACAGGATGCAGGTAAACGCGGAAGTTCGAACCTCGAAAAGATACAGGGGCTCTGTGGCCACCGCGAGCGAACGCGGCTGACAACCTGCAGGTTTTGCTCCGACTTCTTTGGGGGTCTGCACGGAATACTGACGCATGGTAAAGCGTTCATGAGCGGAAAGGTCGCATCTTTGTTGCGTACTCCTCGCCCTTATTGCAGGGTGTTATCAGAAAGAAGGCGCGGCACAGAGCGAGCGTGATTTTTCAAGCTTCCGATCATCCACGATTTGGCTCGGTCGTGCATCGCCGAGGCCAAGTTTATAGAGTACAAACGCCTGATGTTCTTAGTGTGGTGATACGTAAGCATGCGATCAGACATTTTAAAGGAGAGGATTGAGACCTTACCGCACCGTGCGTTGCTGCTGTCCGCGGGCCTGAAGCAGGAGGATTTCGCGCTGGACAAGCCCTTCATCGGGGTGGCGAACAGCTACAACACTATCGTGCCCGGTCATATTCTGCTGAACGAGCTGACGCAGGAAGTAAAGCGCGGTATTCGAGATGCGGGCGGCGTGCCCCTGGAATGGGGCGTTCCCGGTGTCTGCGATGGTGTGGCGATGTTCGTGGAGATGCGCCTGAGCCTCCCGAGCCGTGAGCACATCGCTGATAACATCGAGATCATGACCCTCTCGCACTCCCTGGACGGCTGGGTCGGCGTTACCAACTGTGATAAGATCACGCCCGGTATGCTTATGGCTGCGGGACGGCTCAATATCCCCGCGATCATGCTCACCGGGGGACCCATGAAAGCCAATGTCGTTGAGGGTCAGAAGCATCACCCGATAGAAGGCTTCGGGATCGTGGGACAGGTAAAAGGCGGGAAGTTGAGCGAGGCGGAGGCGCAAGCACTGCTCCCGCAGCTGGCCTGCGGCGCGGGCTCCTGCGTCGGATTGTTTACCGCAAACACCATGGCAACCGTAACCGAGGTGCTGGGTATGTCCGTCACCCGATGCGCGACCACGCTCGCGATCGACCCGAAGAAGAAGGAGCAGGCGTACGAGACCGGGAAACGGATCGTCGAGCTGGTGCAGGCGGACGTGAAGCCGCGCGAGATCATGACTCCGGCAGCATTCGAGAACGCCATTCGCGTGGACATGGCGATGGGCGGCTCGACCAATACCGTGCTCCATATTCCCGCGATCGCGAAGGAAGCCGGCGTGGACATTGACGTGGATCTGTTCGATTCGATCTCACGTGAGACGCCGAATTTATGTAAGATCATCCCTGCAGGGCCGTACGAGATGGCGGATATCGACCGTGCGGGCGGTATTCCCGCGGTGCTCAATCGCCTGCGAACGATGCTGAAGGATTCGCCGACCGTTAACGGCACATCGATCATGGAGATCGCGGAGGCCGGGCGGGTGCTGGACGATAAGATTATCCGGCCGCTTGAGAACCCGTTCTTCACGGAAGGCGGGATCGCGGTGCTCAAGGGCAATATCGCGCACAGCTCAGTCATCAAGCAGACGGCCGTGGAGAGCGAGATGATGGTGCATTCCGGGCCGGCGAGGGTCTTTTATACCGAGCAGAATTTGCTGGACGCGATCGAAGCGCGGCAGATCAAGGAAGGTGACGTTGTCGTGTTACCGTTCCAGGGTCCCGCCGGTGCGCCGGGTATGCCGGAGATGCTCACGCCAACGGATGCTATAAGGGGCGCAGGCTACACAAAAGTGGCCTTGCTCACCGACGGCCGGTTCTCGGGCGGTACATCAGGCCCGTGCATCGGCCATATCGAGATGGAAGCGTACAACGGCGGCGCTATCGCTGCCATTCAGAACGGTGACATCGTCGGGATCGATATCCCGAACCGCTCATTGCAGGTGAAGCTGAGCGACGCGGATATCCAGGAGCGGCTGAAAAAGGTGACGGCGCCTGCGCGGAAGTTGACGCCACTGCTTGCAGCATACCGTGAGAAGTTCGCCGGCGTTAACTGCTACGGGAAATAAACACGGCGGGCGGGCGCTCCGCAGCCATGCTCCGCTGATCCAATCCCGCCAGTCCTGCACCTCATGGTCCGTCAGGCAGCATGCTGATCGACATTCTTCCCCCACTAACGAAATCGCAAGTTATATAAACAACTTCGACCTTGGAGATGTCCGGAGGTGGATGGAACATATGGCAGAGAGGAAGGAATCTCATTTCGCGCGCGTGGCGAAGCGTGAGGAAGAATTGAGGGCAACGGGCGAAGAGGTGAAGATTACGGAAGAGATGGAGGCGGTCATCGCGAAAGCGGGCGGCTGGGCGATCGCCACGGTCTCTGATCAGGGCGTCCCCAACGTCGTGCCTATGGCCTTCGCGAAGGTGCTCTCGAAGAACCAGCTCATGATGGTCGACATTTTCCTGAATAAGACCCGAGCGAACATTCTGATGAACCCCCGCATCGCGGTTTCCGTCTGGGATGATGCAACCAGTAAGGGCTACCAGTTCAAGGGCAAAGCGCATTTTGAGGACTCCGGACCGATCTTCAACACTGCGATCGCCATGGTGAAGGCGAGGACAGACAAGCTCAAGCCGAAGGCCGCGTTGGTCGTTGATGTCCAGGAGATCTTCGTCACGTCTTCGGGCCCTGATGCGGGCAAACGGGTGGCCGGTGCGCCTGGCTGGTGAATCCTTTTTGCGCGATACTGAGCTAAGCGAGCGAGGGGTGTGAAAAGCAGTACATCCCCCTCAGCTTTATTTTCCCTGCTCTTTTTCAATACCCGGAGTGCATTTATTTAGAGCGCGACTCGGGGCGGTCTACCGTCCACTCCGTGCCCTCAGGTGTGTCCTTTACTAAAATCCCACGCTTCTCTAGTTCCGTTCGCAGGTGATCAGCTTCGTCCCAGCGCTTCTGACGCCGCAGCTCTTCGCGGTGCTTGATCATGGCTAGAAGCTCGTGCGGGAGCTGATCCACAGGAGGATGAAAATCGATACCAAGCACCTCGCCGATTTCGTCGAGCGCAGGCGTGAGATCCTCTCCGGTCTTATGCATCTGCTTTGCCAGCTCGAACAGGAGCGCTACGACACTTGGCGTGTTGAAATCCTCATCCATTGCCGCAACGAACCGCGCAATCCAGGGCTTCATGTCTCCTGCTTTCACACCGGCCTTCCGGGCCTCGCGTATGTACCGTAACCGGTCCCGTGACTCGGTCATCGCGGTCTCCGTAAAATTGATTGGGCTGCGATAGTGCGTGGAGATGAGCATAAGCCGGAGCGTATCGACGTCCCATGACTGCAGCGCCTCGCGAATGGTGATGAAGTTCCCGAGCGATTTGGACATCTTCCGTCCGCCGACCTTCAGGAACCCGGTATGCAACCAGTAGTTCACCATCGGCTTCTGCCCGCTGATCGCCTCCATCTGCGCGATCTCAGCCTCGTGATGCGGGAATATCAGATCCTGCGCGCCGCCGTGCGCATCGTAGGTCGGCCCGAACTCCGTTTCGGTAATCGCGGTATCCTCTATATGCCAGCCCGGTCGTCCCTTGCCCAGCTCGGATTCCCAGTAGGGCTCGCCCGGCTTAAACCGTTTCCACAGGCAGAAGTCCGCCTTGTTCCGCTTTCCCCGTGCATCATCGATACGTGAGACGGTATCCTCGGCGTCCTCCAGGGTACGGCCCGAGAGCTTGCCGTACTCCTGAAACCGGGAGACGTCATAATAGTAGCCATCATCCAATTCGTACGCATAGCCCAGCTCGAGCAGCTGCTGCACCTGCCCGACGATCGCATCGATGTATTCGGTCGCGGGCGCGTATTTCCGCACGCTCGTGACGCGCAGAGCACGCATATCCTCAAGATACGCGCGGGTGAACGTCCCGGCAAGTTCCTGACAGTTCATGCCGGTCTCGCGTGCCCGTGCGATGATCTTGTCGTCGATGTCCGTGATGTTCTGCAGATAATAGACCTCGTAGCCCCGATAGCGGAGATACCGCACGATCACGTCGAACGCGACGTAGGTACGTGCATGACCGATATGCGAATAGTCGTAGACGGTCGGCCCACAGACGAAGAGCCGAATGTACATGCCGTTACCGCCGCCCTCTCGCGGTACAAACGGTGTCTTTTTCCGTGTAAGCGTGTTGTAAATCCGGATCGTCATGGTAAAGAAGAGCGCAGGGAGGGGATTTCTAATAAAGGTGTAGAGCCCTAGACTTAAATACTTATGCCGCTATTTCACTACCATGAAAGATATTTACGGGAGCGATTTATGGGGATGAAGTTTCAATCGTATGCCATCTCAAAACAAGCGATAAGACGCCCGTACTCCTAATAAATAACACAATATGAGAATACTGGGCAATAAATTATAATTTATATTATCTTTTACTTTTACAGTCTTTCCTAAATCCATGTAGCTTCTTTTCTAGATCATTGATGTCATTCTTTTCTAATATGCTTTACTTCTATGAAAACCTTTCTGCTATTCTCAGCTCAGCCGTATCGCCGGTTTCTGGCCCTCGTGCCGCTGGCCGTTGATGAACTCTATCGAGGCGGCTCATCCCGCGAAAAAATTGAAAGAGGCTTACCGCCTCTTTCTGCTCGTTATGGTTACAGCAGCGATTGCCGATAGCAGGCCGACCAGTGCGATGAGGCCGACGGGTGTGAGGGTTGGTACCACCGCAACCGGAGGTTTAGGTGGCAACTCACAAATAAAAGTACATCCCGTAGTTCCATTATCGTTCCATCCATCTGGACTATAACAGGTGTTGTTATCACCATAATTTTCTGTAGCATTCACATCAACAAGAAAATCACTGATAGAATTTTGACAAACTATATTGTTACTAATATTATTGTTTTTACTGTACTCGAAGATTTTTATCCCATATCCCCCATTGTTCTTTATTGAATTATTGAAGATCAAAGTATCATCCATTGCAAAAAGATCTATACCAACCTCATTGTTATTTTCTATTATGTTATTGGAAATTATATTAGAACGGCGATAATTGAAGAGGCAAACTCCTAAATCGTTAAAAATAATAGTGTTGTTAGTTACAATATTATTTGAAGAAGTAATTGTTATTCCACAACCAGCATAACCACTGTTGTTGTTTACATTGTTATGATCAACAACAACATGCTGGGAATTGCCACTGATTGATATCCCTCTTCCCCGGTTATTTGTTACGTTATTCCCCATGACTATAGTATGGTCAGCCCAATCAAGAGATATTCCGATATTACCTGAGTAACTTGCACCTCCACTGATAGTGTTATTGAGCACTCGGTTGTATGGAGAATTATGATAAATATTTATCCCTTGATCGTCGTAAGTATCCACACTGTTTTTTGAAATCGTATTATTTGATGAATCTTCCAACCTCATCCCTTGTCGGTTCGAATTAAGTGTATTGCCAGTTACGCTCGTATTGTGTGAATATTTCAAATAGATGCCCCAATAGCCATTATTGACAATGATGTTACTCTCTACTTTACTGTTAGTTGAATCATTCACATAAATCCCATATAAATAATTCATCACATTGCAGTTCTTTATCGTGACATTGTCAAATCCTTGATTATAAATTCCATAGCCAGAACCATTTCCATTTATCGTTGAGCCATTACAATCTAATACTATGTTAGAGGCATTGATTATTATAACCCCAGCTGCAGTTGCATCTGCAATATCATAATGCCCATGGCAAAGAGTGGTGTCCGGATTGATATACAAATCATCTGTTGGGACTACACATGCACCGCTTACAGTTCCTACTAGTGTCTTGACAATTTATTTTCCAGTCAATATTTATATGTGGGGTACTCCATACTGGTTTCATGAGCAGATTTTCCCTTGCTCCCGACGAGGTAGATTATCTCACTGGTTTTGTGAAGAA
>DSCO01000049.1 GCA_011049045.1 Methanomicrobia archaeon
CAGAGGATGTGCTCCTGAAGAGCCGGATGAGGGAAAACTTCACGTCCGGTTCTGTGAGGGGGCTCATAGTCACCTCGGAGCCAGTACTCCAACAAGAGGTAGGCTATGAGCTCTACTCGACAGGGAAGGGAAAACGCTCGGTGGGATGTTCTCAAATGAAATGATACTACTTCAAAAGAATAGTGATAACAGCTTATGTGGTAAGTTACTAACAAAAGTAATGGTTGATTCACTGAGCATTGCGAGTTACAATGCCTGTATGGGTCGAATTGTTGCCGCACCAACTGCGGGATCCTGCGGTATAGTACCTGCTGCGGTGCTTAATGTGCGCGATGAGTTGGGACTGGGAATTGACGAAACGGTTAAAGCACTCTTCGTGGCGGATATAATCGGGTATATCATCGCACGAAATGCAACGGTATCAGGCGCGGAAGGTGGATGCCAGGCCGAGTGTGGTGCCGCTGCTGCAATGGCTGCGGGCGCAATTGCAGTGCTCAAAGGCGCGGAGCCTGGGGTCATTCTCCATGCTGCCGCGTTAGCACTGAAAAACTGCTTGGGGCTTACCTGCGATTCCGTGGCCACTCTGGTCGAAGTCCCCTGTATAAAGCGAAACGCCTTTTTCGCTGTTCATGCCATTGTCGCTGCTGATTTGGCGCTTGCCGGTATTAAAAGCGTGATACCCTTCGATGAAGTCGTATTCGCTATGAAAGATACCGCAAGCCGGATGCCACCGCAATTAAAAGAAACCAGTGAAGGTGGATTGGCCATTACGAAAACGGCTAAAAGGATACAACGAGACCTTTTTGAAAAAGAGAACGCTCATCGCTAGAATTGGCGCAAATTCGTATGAAGACCATTATTCAGATCCATACATAAAGAGGGTAAGTACTACGTGGCGGTCGATCTGGTCACGAACGTTGCTGACCAGGGTCTAACGGAAGCAGAAGCAGTATCCAATCTGAAGAAAGGGCTAGAAGAACAGTATCAGATCCGCATGGAGCTCGCACCTAAGAATAGAAAGACGAAATATACATCAGTGGAGGAGTAAAATGGCAAAAAAAGAGATTGCACGCCGTTTTTGATGGTGAAGTACTGAGACCCGAGGCGGCAGTTGATTTGGAACCAAACGCTCGCTACCTTGTAACCATCGAGCGTAAAGAAAAGAAAGGTGCGCAGCAGAACCTCTGGGACGTGCTGAGCGCGTTCTCTGGCACGGTCGAAGGCCCAGAAGATTGGTCAAAAGAGCATGAACACTATCTCTACGGCACGCCCAGGCGTGCTAGCCTACCGAATCGTCAGATTTGCGTCAGATTTGCGTCAGATTGGCGCTCGATGCTATAAACGTCATCAACCTAAAGAAGAAAAAAGAGGTTTGTAAAGCATGCTGTCTGAAGCAGTGGTGGAAAAGATCACGAAGGAATTGAAGACCTTTTTCGGCACCGAGCTGGCGAGCATCGTGCTGTACGGGTCATATGCCGAAGGTAAGGAAACGAAGTATTCCGACATCGATATCTTGGTCGTCGTACGGCGGCAGTTTGAAGACCGAAGTGCCCGCAGAGCGTGTGAAATCGCGCTGCGAAAACGCCTCTATCGGGCTGTCGGGCAGGTCTCACCACGTGTGATTGGCACTGACATCCTCTTCACGACCCGGAGAAACTTCAACCCGCTGCTCCTGAATATCCTCAAGCACGGCATCCCGCTCCTCGATGACGGCACGTTCGCAACGCTCAAAGCAGAATTCCAGCGCATGATAAATGATAAAATACTACAGCCGAAGGAGGAATATTGGATGGTCGCAACCACATGGGCAATCGCAGTAAAAGAGAATTACAAAGTAGAGAAAGCGGTGCGGTGATCAAATGCCAACCCACAGGATCAGTGATAACGTGAAAGTGTCCTGTTAGACACTCCTGAAAGCTGTAGGACGTTCTCTACGCGATATCCTTGATCGGCTCAAATATAACAGCAACGGTTCCCGCCATCCTTTGACCGGAAAAATTCACGAAGTATTTATATGCTACTTCGCTTATATTTCTTTCGGCTAACCTCCTGGCTCTTTCTTGAACGATACGCTCCAGCCATCAAAAGGAACGACCATGCACCTGAAAAAGCCCAAAAACTTCTGAACCTGCCTGGTTCTATTCGTTGTCGGCGCGCTGATCGCGGTAAATATCATCCGGTTCAACTATTCCGATTTCACACGGCTAGCACTTTCTGCGCTCCTCACTGGCATCGGGTTCATCAGTGCCGGGTACGGGCTCTGGCACATGAAGCAATGGGGTGCGATCCTTGCCATCATCATTAGCTGCTTGAAAATGAGCCAGATACTTTTATATACCACCGTGAACGTCTACACGCCGGCCAGCATCATCATGTACGGTGGCATTATCCTGCTCGCGATACACGAATGGCGTGGCTTAAAATAGCGCTGCGCTCTGCTCCTGCAAAATACGCAATAAATCATTCGTTCATTCATGCATATAGCGTTTGCTAAAATATGTTATTGATAAGTACATATGTTTGTACACTGAAAGAGCGAACATGCCGCTCGTTACAGAGCGCAGGGATGAAAACTTGAATCGGGAGATGGAGCGACTAACTCATATGA
>DSCO01000050.1 GCA_011049045.1 Methanomicrobia archaeon
GCACCTTATCCCAGGTAAAGATCACGTACAATCTCGCTGCTCTGATCGATGCCGCGGCTGGAACGGGCAGGTCGCTCTCATTCCAGTCGACCGTATAGGAGTTCCAGGCCGTAGAGGATCCGCCCAGATACTGGCTATCTCCGGTTGAATAGAGAAGGTCGCCCCTGAGTGCGAAGGTCCGCCAGGTCGCGATGTCACTGCCGCCGGTGTACCGTTTGCCTTTATAGCCGTTGTTCATTACCGTCTTGGCTACTGACAGGTCATTGTTCGTCTCGTTGTCCTCGGTCACCCCGGCATCGCAATCCGCGGTCACGGTGATCGTGACCGCAGTACCAGCAGGTTGAATCGTCGGATCGGTGATCGATACGGTAGTCGTATTTCCGGCATCTAGAGCGGGCACCGGTACCTTCTCGGTGTACCCGTCGCTGAGCTCGAAGCTAGCGTTCGATGCGCCTGCTGTGGCATTACCGGTGTTCGCAATGACCGCCTGGATCACGTTGCTCTGGTTGGCAAAGAGATACCCGCCGCAATTCGGGGTTATGCTCGTGACAACCAGGTCAGGCAGCGCCTGTGCAGTTCCTAGTGAGAACACCATCGCGCACAACACAAACGCGCATACCATCCTTTTCTTCCGTCTTAACATTTCTATCTCCGCTCCTTCTCCTCAGCCGTTAAGGAAGGGCCGTAGCATTCACATCTCCCGGCTCACTCAGGTAGCCTAACGGCGAATAAGGATGCGAGCCAGGAGTGATACGCGGGGCAGCGTCCAGCCGCTCACCCTCCGCCGCAACCCCTCTGGCAAGGAGAGATACACATAAAAGAAAATCATATTACTGTTTATAAGCTTTTCGAGTTTTTATCTTACCTATAGCGTAAAAATATTATTCCGCGACACCATGCCTGCGGGTGGCATGGTAAAACGGACGAATGAGGAGATCACATGGCTCATATCAGTGTAGGGTTCCGGGACCTCGGCCTTTGAGCACTACCGGGAAAGCGAAGGGATCGGGCCTGTGCCGTCACGAAAAGGGAATCCGCAGATCAAGGGCAGTTAGATCACCTCTGGCTTGAATTCGATCGGCATCGCTGGCGATTCGACTCGCTCCTGCGTTTTTTCCCGGTATAATAACCGGATACGAGGCGCTCTCAATTATCGCGAACGCGAGACTCCAGGGGTGCATTCCTGCGTAGAGCGGCTCCAGAAGCGATTCTCGGCCTGTTCGGAAGAAGGGCACGTGAGATGAGTAACACCAGAAAGGCAAAACGAAATAATAAATAATTGTACTCAACCGTGAATCTTTATATAGCTTGACCCATTTATTGAGGGAGTGAGCAGTGGACCAGCGATTTTGAGCGCTAGACGTGAATTCCTGCTCGTTATCTTGCGATGACGGCTGAGAGAATCATGCTCACGGAAATGGAGGGGAAGCGCGGTTTGGAACTCGCGCGAGCGGCGATCACGGAGTATTTACGGGCGAACAACAAAATTGCGGCTCCGGACGATCTGCCACCGAGCTTTGACGAGGATCGTGGCGTCTTCGTGACCTTGAAGGTGTTCGGTGCGCTCAGGGGCTGTATTGGCTTCCCCTATCCCGCCTTCCCGCTGAAGGAAGCGATCATCGAGGCGGCTATCTCCGCTGCGGTCGGTGATCCCCGGTTCCCGGCCGTTACCTTACAGGAGTTTAAGGACGTACGTATCGAGCTCACGGTGCTCACCTTGCCGCAGGTCCTGAAGGTAAAGCCTCGGGAGCTGCCCCGGCAGATCGAGGTCGGCAGACACGGCTTGATCGTGCAGCGCGGGATCCAAACAGGACTCTTACTCCCGCAAGTAGCGACCGAGCAGGGTTGGGATGCGGAGGAGTTCCTCTGCCAGACCTGCTGGAAAGCGGGCCTGCCACAGGATGCATGGCTCACTGAGGCGACCGAGGTGAGCACCTTTGAAGGGCAGATCTTTTCGGAAGAAACAACATAAAAACGATGATTGCGATAGATCGGTATAAATGTAATTATTGTGGTGGCTGCGTTTCCGTCTGTCCTACAGACGCGATAGAGCTGGTGGGCACGTGGATAAAAATCGACGAGGAAACATGCAACAGTTGTAAGGCCTGCGTGAACATCTGCCCCGTGGGCGCATTGACACTGCTGAAGGGCGAGTAAGTGCTCGAAGAGACTTACAAACCGCATCGATCAAGCCGGAATTGTTACCCGCTGATCCGATCTGCGAAACTCACCGGAGCTTCTTCTTGCAGACGAACGCGTCCTCACCATCCGCGTAATAGCCCTTCACCGTGTAGACCATGCGGTAGCCCTGCTTCTCGTAGAAACGAATTGCACCCGTGTTGCTTACGCGAACCTCGAGCGTGATTATCGTAAATGACTCATTGAGGAACGCGAGTTCGAGCGCAGTCATCAATTCCTTACCCACGCCTCTCCGCCGATACGGTTTATCCACCGCGATCCCCGAAATATGGCCGTGACCGCCCCGGATCGCACCGCCGATGAACCCGATAAGATTTTCCTTGCCGTTCGACCCCGGGGCCACGGCCACGTAGAAATAGTACTCCGCAGCATCGAAGAACTCCGCAATGTCCGCCGCGGTGTTCACCGTCTTGATATTCCGCTTCCACAGCCGTATGACACTGTTCAAATCAGACCGCTCTGCTTTCCGGAGCCTGAAATCCGTCATCGGTCTTGCCACAACTCTCCTCTTCGTCTTCTTCTCTTAAAAATACGTGCGATTTCTCACGCTCGTTCCGTCGTCCCGTAAGGGTATCTCAGCTTGCACGGGGAGGATATTTATGCGGCGATCGGTATTGAGTGAGTAGTATCGGAGCAGTTAGGAATGGATGAGCTGGAACGGATTACTAAAGACCTTACGCTCTTCGAGCGGAGTTTGGTCGAGCTCGATTCCGTCGCACTCACGGTCGAGGAGGAGACCGTGGTGGCACACGCGAAACGCTATTTCACGGACACGGCGTATTACCTCAAAAAGGGCGATTATTTCACCGCTTTCGGCTGCATTAACTACGCTCACGGGTTGGTGGACAGCCTGCGGAACGTAAAGGGCTTGATACCCTGACCACTGCTCTGCCGTTTCCGCTCGCAGGAAATCGGCGTATATCGCAAGACCGCTACAGAACGGTGGCAGCATATCCGATCAGAAATCCGATGATAGCGCCGGTATTAAGGAATGGCAGGCCTGCATGCGGTTTCCCGCGGCCAGCAACGCCGGTCAATGCGGCATAGCCAATAAGCGTGCCAAGGAGCGCGCCGAGCGCCGGTGCATTGATCAGACCGGAGAACTGCAGTGTTTCTGGGAGCGCATTTGCGGAGACGACGAGCACAGCGGGAATAATCGCATCACCGAGCCCCATGAAGAAGCCCTCTTCCATCTCGCTCCCCTTGAGGAGTGAGAAGTGTAAATGTCGCGGCAGCACGAAAAGGATGGGCATGCGGAGATCCACCACAGACTCGGCCAGCGAGACCATGTGCTTCGTCTTGTAAACCGCAATGGCGTCGTAGACCAGCAAGATGATCATGAGGAGCAGCACGGGAAGGATACCGAGCGAGATACCGAAGATCGCCGCCGCGCCACCACCGATAAGCAGACCGGTTAGGTCCAGCACGTACCATTCAGGATATATGTAGAGCAGAAGGGCGAGCGCAATCGTAATCACCTGCGGCACGAAGCGGTACGGCAGAAGCACGACCATAACGTAATAGATTGTTAAGGTCACCGCGGCGAGCAAAACGAAATAGACGAGCTTCTCGCCGCCATATTTGAGGACAATGAGGATGAATGCGGTGAATGCAATAATAAAGCCGAAGAAGTACAGTGGATTCCAGAGCGATTCGGGATTCTCGAACGCCTGCATACCCGCAGCATCAAGCGGCGCGGCGAGCAGGACGGCGAGCAGGTGCGTGATCAGGATGAAGCACCCCATGCCCAGAAAGAGCAAGATGCTCGCTTTACGCTCTTCCCCCTCCACCTCCTGATCTCTTTTATCTTCTTCTGTGATCTCTGGCATGGTTCTTTCTGTGCACCGGTATAAAAACCTTGGACAGTAAAGCTTAAAACGTGCGAGCTGTCAACTAACTACTGGTGCGTCAGCGCCCATTCAGCCTGGTTTTAACGTAACGACAAGAACCTGATGCGGTAACCGGTCGTGATTGAACTAACGCGCGAATGCGCTAACACGCCAATACGCTAACGTGGTATCTTCCCCTTCAGAAACGTTGCTATTCGCTTACTATCGCGCTCCTTTTTCATCAGGATATCGGTTTGGAGCACATCAACACCCCCGGAAACCGTGCATACGTCACGTTTATCGATGATCAGCACGTCCAGCAGATCCTTATAGCAGGAATACACGCCATAGGGCGAGACTTCAAAACCCTTTGCCCGCATGAATTTGCCCGCAGGCCCGCTTACCGCCGCTGCACCCACGATCGGTGATATGGCAACCACGACCTTCCATTTCAGCAGCTCGCGAACCCCCTCGAGAGCGAGAATAGGACCGATGCTCGTTACGGGATTACTCGGCCCGAAGAGCACGAGCGGGTCTGATTTATCCTCCAGTGCTGCTATCACCTCCGCGGACGGCTTCGCTGACTCTATAGCTTCAAACCGCACGTCGAGTACCTCCGGTTCGCCTCTATGTTCGACCCAGAACTCCTGGAAATGGAGTTCGCCGTCGGGTGTCAGGATTTTTGTGCACACCGCTGCAGGCGCATCGGTCATCGGTAGTATTGTAATCCGCTCGGGTATGCCGAAGCTCCGTGCAAGGGCAGCAGTCGCCTCAGTCAGGGTCTTGCCCTGCCGTAGCAGTTCAGATCGCGCGATATGCGTCGCTCTGTCTCTGTCTCCGATCATCAAGCGCTCAGGATTCGGCAAGTCCTGCAGAGCAGCATGTGTGCTGAAACTGTCGTTTTTGACACCCCACCAGGTCTCCTTGTTGATCAGCCCGCCTAACGTATAAAGCACGGAGTCGAGATCTGGGCAGAGCAAATTCCCTGAGATCCAGACATCTTCTGCGGTATTCACGACGATCGTCAGTCGCTCGCCCTTAAAGACCTTCTCGAGCCCTGGTAGCAGCTTCGGCGTGCCCGTACCACCGGAAAGAATGATCATACTCATCAAAAGGAGAAGCGACCCTATTAATATAATAACTACGTATGGACGCCAGGAATCGCTTGTATCTGTTGAATCCGTGCCACAGTCGGAAGAGCACGTAGCCGTGAAGCACTGATCAGCGATCACTGCGCGACGAGCCAGATGGAAAACCTCTGCACGGGTTCAACACTTTCCCAGGGCCGATGATAGATCAATTTCAGGGTGGTCTGGCCGGCACCGACCACCACGAACCGGAAGATCTGCACGCCGCCCGCACCGAGTGCCCTGGACTTCGACTCGAATTCGTTCTTACCCGTTTGCTGAATGATCCGCTCATTCGCCGGCTCCGCAACTGCCCATGTGTAGCCGGTAGTTGGATTCGCCGCAAGCGTCACTGCTAATTCCTCACCAACACCAACCGTGACAGTCTTCCCGTTATCTGCCTCAGTGAGTTGCTTACCTCTGGGCGCGTTGATTCTGATATTCGGAAGCATAACGATGGCGAGTACATCGCCGATTATGTACCACTTCTTTTCCATACCAGTCCACCCAAATGACTCGAAGTCGAGCATCTGCTCAGAGCTCAGGAGCCTGAGCGTTTGTTTAGCCGTGCCCTGCCAGTACCCCTTTGAATTCAAGGAGCATAACGAGCGGGATGCTCAGCATGCCCATGAAGATCTGAGGGTTCATTGCACCGGTGCGCAAGAACACGATGATGAACATACCCGTGGCGAAAACGCCGGTCAAAACGAGCGCTGAGATCAGATAGGAGATGCACTGCTCGCGGAAAGAGAACTCCTCGAACTCACGAAATCGCTTCTTACCGGGATTTGCGGCCGTATCTACCAGCTCGGAACGAATGTGATAAATTCGCCTGATGGAGTCCATCGCAATGGCGCTCAGCCAGGCGCAGCCGATGAACGTAAGGATCATGAGTGGTATCGTGTAGTGGTTCCGTGTAAAGAGATAAAGCAGGAATACATAGAGCGGGATGACCAACGGTCGCGCGATCCGTCCGAATCTGCTCGCGTTTTCCGCGAGCCCGAATTTCTTCCGCGCCTGGTACACAAAGACCGCTTTAAATGCTGTCAGGAACTCCTGCTCGACCATGAATGATTACCGTCTCTTAATCTCCGCGTTCTCTTTAAGAAGCTGAACTATGGGTAGAAGAGAAGTAGTAAAAAAACTCACTGGTTTGTGGCGGCAAGCGGTGGCCCATACGAAACGAGAAAACGGGACTTCCTCTACAGGACTTCCCGTAAGAAGATCCTGTACGTTCCCAGCTGACCACCGTAATTGCCCGCTGAGATTTTTACGACGCCCTCAACATCCTGTACGCTCAGAATAGCGGCACGCATAGCACCTTTTACCGAATCGAGCGTGAGGCCGTTGAACACGATTTCGGGGATGCTAACGACTCCGTCAGGCACCTGTGAATCCGCAATACGATCTTTCAGCGTGGGGCAGTGCCAGTGGTTGGTCGTCGGGCCGATCTCCGGAAAATTCGTCTCGGGCTTTGAGCCGGCGGAGCAGATCCCAAAGGGCGCGATCACGCCCTCAATCTCCTCAATCGCGGCAACTGCACGCTCACCCGCTTCCAGGGCGGACGCGATGCTGGTGCAGAAGAGCCAGAGATTGCCGCCCATGACGCCCCGCTGGTAGCTTATCCTCCGCTCGATCACGAATTCGCCCATCATGATCGGCACGACGATGACCTCCCGTCCGAATCGGTGCTCAACGGTTTCGTAGCCATCACCGCAATGCCCCACCGTCGCCATCATATCGATGGCCGCGGTAGTGTCAAGCGCATTGTAGGCCGAGGTCGTGGGCACGACGAGTATCCCCTGCCGCACGCGTTTTGCAAGCTCATATTCGAGCTTCTGGGGCGCTCCGGGACCGTAATTCACCCAGATTTGGATGACTGCGCCCGCTCGGCCATCCGGTGTTTCCTGTCCGGGCAACCACTGCTCGACACCACCTTCTGACTCTCCAAAGACCGTGCAGGGCAGTGCCGTGGCACCGCTGACCGCCTGGTGCACCAGTCGCGCATCATAAGCGGTTACGCAGAGACGAGCAACGAGCCCGTCAAAGGCCTCGCAATACGTGTCCTCGAGCTCCATTTCCTCACGACGACGGTGGTGCGGTTATCTATCCTCCGCGTTCAGCGCTGTGAGCGCGAAGAAAATGAAGGACCAAAAGATGCTGAATCGAGGTGTACGTACCACCTATTCCGCATCCTCGAAGCGCCCTGCAAGCTTTTTCATGATGTTGGGGAGCGTTGTGTATTCCATCTCCTCGATCGGTAGTCGGTGTGGCTCGAATGGCCCGTGCGCGCGCATGTAATCCGCGATCGCCGCTGCTTTCTGGCGTGCACGATCATATGCAGGATCATCAAAGAGGTCTGCGGGGCCGACCAACCGCCCCTTACTGAGCTGGAATCCCGCGGCAATGACGCGCGGTGGCCCATCAAACCGCGTGCACTTCGAATAGGTGAACGAGACAGGCATGATCGGACCGTTATGGGAGCCCCGCATCCAGCCACTAACGAGATGCGGCATGGCAAACGGCTCTATGACCTCGCCCAATGCCGGCAAGCCCGATTGCGCGCGAACCAGAGCAACGGGATCATCTTTACCGACGTATTTGCCCGCGGTAAAGAAGAGCTTCTCCGTGCTGATAACGGCCACGGGCTCATCCTTCGGCAGCGGGCTCGTCTCCTTCGGAAATACCCGCTTGATCACGTACTCGCTTTTCGCTCCGATCAAGGCAAGCAGTGCATACAGCTCCTCAGGGGTGCGCAAAAATACCCGCTTCTTCTTCTTGATGTCCCACACCTCGAAGATATACCCATCATGCATCGTGGGATCCACAACGAGTCCCGCCGTGTTGAACGGATCAGCAAAGATCTTATAGATCGGATAATTGAACGCACCGGGCTCAGTCTTGTCCATCATGAAAGCCACTAGCGGCTCGGAGCCGCGTTCCACAAATTCCAGCTCCGCTATTCCCGGACCCATGCCGCGGATATTACCACTAAATGCGTCCACGAGTAAATCCTGACCTGCACCGTGCAATTTGAGCTCTTTCGCCACTTCGGTTGCTGCCTCAAAGGTGTGCCACGCCAGGCCGTGGATCTCTTCCGAATCAACACCCTTGCGATGACTCATCAGCAACTCTAAATCATCGCCCGCATTCAGGATGTGATAATCCACAAGTAAGCCATTCTGCTTCGCCTGCTTCAATTCCTTGTTCGCACGCTCTTTCAAATCAGGATGCACTGTTGAATGCCCGGGAAATCCCCCGACATCCGCTTTTATCAAACTTACGGTTATTTTCTCCATTTGCTCCACCTACTCTTCTCTACGCTTAGCACGATAAAAAAGTTTCGCAGGATTACCTGAGACCGCAAGCTGCGGTGCGGCCCGCCACAGTGGCACACCGGGCGGGAGATCGATACGGTGAAGTGTGAAAACGCGAAACGGTTACTTCCCCCAGCACTCGAATGCTCAGCCGCTGGCCTGAACGACCAGCGCATGCAGTATTTTTATATAATTACAAAACCGACGATTCAATCCACATACGAGAAGGCACGCTTCATCTCTTCTTCTCGTCGTTTATGCTCGCGCTTGAGCTGCTCGGCTCTTCTGAAGTACTCTTCCGCCTTATCGTCCTCAGCCATCAGCTTGTAGACCTGGCCCAGATTGATACAGGTTGAGATGCCTTCGTCCATGAGATAAGCGCTGAGATTTAGCGCTGCATTGAAGAAGCTAATGGCCATCTCGTTCATCTCCAGGCTCGCGTAAGCGACGCCGCAATCGTTACAGGCCTTTGCGAGCGTGGGCAGTCGCGGCTCTCGCTTCACGATCTCCTTGTAAATCGCTATCGCTTCCTCAAATTCGCCCGCGTTGAGGCGTGCCTCACCAGCGAGTAACAGCTCCTCTGCCGTCTTCACCCCGGACTTCTCCAATTCATTATCTCCACTCATGATACAAGATAGAGTCCAAGCCTTCCTTAAATAAGAATTGGAATCCCAATCCGCGTACGTGCGTTCCCGCTGTTCAGCCCAACTTTCCCGCGTCCTCTCGCACACGCATGCGGAACCGTTTATGGATCGCGGTTATTTCCGCACGCTTGCTATCGTCCGCGCGTTCGATGTTGTGGAAGTACGGGAAAGGAACGTTCTCTCTCTGGGCCGTAAGGAACGCTCTGATTTCTGCGGTTATCTCGCTGTCCGGGATCAGTGCGGGATCGTTGGCATAGTGCTCGCGATTCCGTTCCCAACTCGTTACCAGCTCCATTACCGCTTCCTTGCCTTGCTCCGCGAATGCTTCACAGATCAGTGAGAGGAAACGGATATCGACCGATGCAAGGCCGACGTTTGCATACGGCACGGCGTATTCGTTGCCATTGAAGACGATGGCGATGCCGCCACGGCTTGCCACCTCGTTCAGCATCTTGTAATCAGTAATGCTGTCGCCGACCGCGATGATGTCACGAACCGCAATCCGCTTCTCGGCTGCGATCGTGCGCACGGCTTCAGCCTTCCGTTCACCGCCAACGACACGTGTCGAGAAGATATTGAAACCCAGCGCAGGAAGCTGCTGGAAGAAAAGCTCATCCAACCGCCTTGTAAGCTGACCTGTTTCCTCGCGTTCAAGATCCGTGGAGAGCCCAAGAAGCTCGTCCTGAGCTTCGTTAAGGAGCGTAAAAGCCGCTTCGGGTAGCGCAAACCTCAAGCTGTCCAAATTCAACGAGGTACAGAGGATATGGTCCTCGGGAACGCCCAGCTGACGCCCGATATGGTGCGCATGCTGCTCATAGCTGGTGGAGATGATATAAATATCCCAGCCGCCCGCTTGTAACTGCCGGAAGAGGGTTGTAGCGCCGTCAACGATCTTTGCACGCGCCGATACGCGTCTGATATCCGACTCAGTAATAGCATGCGCTAGGAGGAACGGCACGATGAGCGCGAGCGTATCGCCCGGCTCGTAGCCCGCTCGTCCTTGAAGCGAAATAAGGTCATCATAACGGCTGATCAGCTCGAAGATGCGTGCACCGTCGTCTCCCGTGAGCTTCATCACCTCGTAAGCATTATCCTGCGGTGAGAGCGGCCCTTCGAGATCGAAGCAAATGGTCCGTTCCTGTTCCAACGTTCTCGCAGTCATCTCATTCACTCCCGATCCCAGCCGATCGGTAGCGGCACAGAAGAATAGGGTGGCAAGCTTTAAATACAAGACGCCCCCCCTCATATATAGGTGACCCTAACAAATGGCGCGTATGGTGAGCAGAAAAGCGGAAGATTATCTGGAAGCGATCCTGAACGTTGCGGAGCGGAAGGGATACGCACGAGTAAAGGACGTTGCGATAGCGTTGCAGGTCCGACCCCCGAGTGTTGTTGAGATGCTGCGGAAACTTGACGGACAGGGCTTTGTTCTGTATCAGAAATACGAAGGCGTGCGATTGACCCCGCGCGGAAACGAGATCGCACGTGTGGTCAAAAACCGTCATGAGACGATCCGTGCATTTCTGGAGCTCTTGAACGTGCCCGCGAAGATCGCGGATAAGGATGCGTGCATCATTGAGCACGAGCTGGAGCCGACGACGATTGAGCAGTTGAAGAACTTCGTGCAGTTTGTGCTGACCGCGCCGGATCATCCCCAATGGCTTGCGCATTTCGAGACCTTCTGTGAGACTGGCGTCCATCCGTGTGCCGAGGATGAGCGAGAGCCAAAACTGAGCAACACGCCATAACCGTCTGAAGCTTCGATTACGCCACTAGCTAGGGCAGTTGAAGACCGGTTCAGCCCCTTGTATAGGCTGTTGTTCGCGTCGAGTACAATTAGGTTTTCCGTAATATCCGAATAATGTTAGGGACGGCTTTTTCTGTGCCTAAAGGGAGAGTATAAAACCAGAGAGTCATGAAGAATCCGGGAGTGTTCCACGAATCAGGGGCAGGAAGCGTCCTTCTTAGCTCACTGCTGCCAGGCGAGCAAGGGCGGATCATTGCGGTTGGCATGGGCATGGGGCGGCAGCACCATCTCCGGCGGATGGGACTGCGGGAAGGCAAGATCGTTACGGTGATCGCGACCCAGCCGGCACACGGCCCGTTCGTCTTGGAAATCGATGGCGCACAGATTGCAATCGGGCGGGGCATGGCACTGCATATTCTGGTCGAGAAGGTATGAAGCAGATCATTCTTACAGGCTGCCCCAACGTGGGCAAGAGCGTTCTATTCTCCCGATTGACCGGTGTGAATGTGATCTCATCGAATTATCCTGGCACTACGGTCGATCTCACGCGCGGCACCACCCGGATCGGAAACGAGAAATACGAGCTGATCGATATACCAGGAACATACTCCCTGGAGCCAACTTCGAAAGCCGAGGAAGTCGCCCGAACGATGCTCCACGGTGGCGATATTGTTATCAATGTGGTTGATGCAACGCACCTGGAGCGAAATCTCTATCTGTCGCTGGAGCTCCTGGAGATGAAGAAGCCTACGATCGTTGTCCTCAACCTCTGGGACGAGACACAGCACCTCGGTATCGAGATCGATCTCGCACGCTTGGAGCGTGACCTCGGCGTTCAGGTTGTTCCGACCTGCGCGCTCTGTGGTACGGGCATCATGGAACTGGCAGCTGCGATTAACAGGGCCGAGCCCTCGAAGACGATCCAGCCGATGTCAGAGGAGGAACGCTGGTTGCGCGTCGGCGAGCTCATTCGTGACACGCAGCAGGTGCACCACCGCCACCACACCTTCTGGGACCGGTTGGCAGACATGACCGTACAGCCGGCGACCGGTATTCCGCTTGCGATACTCGCGATACTCCTCGTCTTCCTCTTTATCATTGAGATCGGGAACGCGCTCATCGAATATGTGCTTGATCCCTTCTTTTACGGCCTTTACGGCCCCTGGATCATCAACGCCGTGAACTCGTTCGCGCCGAGCGGACTCTTGCACAATATCTTGATCGGGACCTCGACGGTCGAAGCACCGGATTTCGAGCAGTCGCTGGGCATCCTGACGACGGGTCTCTACGTGCCCTTCGGCATGGTGCTGCCCTTTATTATCTCCTTCTACTTCATGCTCAGCCTGCTCGAAGACCTGGGATATCTGCCCCGGCTCGCGGTGCTCATTGATACCGGTTTCCACAAGCTCGGGTTGCATGGTTCCGCAATCGTGCCGACGCTCCTGGGCTGCGGTTGTAATGTCCCGGGCGCGTTAGCCACGCGTATCCTGGAGACGGATAAACAGCGGTTCATAGCCATGACGCTCATGGCGATCTCCATCCCCTGCATGGCGCAGTCCGCGATGATCTTTGCTATCCTCGGCCGCTACGGGCTCAGATGGATACTCATCGTTTACCTCACCCTCTTCGTGCTTTACATCTCCTTAGGGCTGGTCTTGAAGCGGATCGTAAAGGGCGAGAGCCCCGAGCTGTTACTGGAAGTCCCGCCGTATCGCAAGCCTGATCTAAGAACGTTACTCAAGAAGACGTGGTCGAAGGCTTATGGCTTCCTCGCCGAGGCCGTTCCGTTCGTCATCCTTGGCATCTTGATCGTGAATCTGCTCTACGTCTTCGGGATCGTTGACGTGCTCTCAGTGCTCTTCGCGCCGCTTTTAACACGGGTGCTCGGGCTCCCAGAGGGCGCGATCGTCGCGCTGATGCTCGGCATTTTGCGAAAGGACATCGCGATCGGTATGCTCCTGCCCCTGGGTATGACACCGCAGCAGTTGACGGTCGCGTGCATCATTCTGGCCACCTACTTCCCCTGTATCGCGACCTTCGTGGTGATGCTCCGCGAGCTGGGCGTGAAGGCTCTGCTCAAAGCCGCAGGGTTGATGGTGCTCATCTCCTTCTCAATTGGCGTGCTGATGCGGGTGATCCTCATCGGCATATAACCGCCTAGGGACGAATCTGCGAGATTAAGTTGCCGTAAGACCTCTGATTTACGCTCGTTTCCGCGGGATCCCTTCCCTGACTCCGAGCTTGGAGGTCTCACGGGGCTGGATGTACGGGCCGGTCATCGTGTCATCGAGGACCCTATCACTGTTCCGCGGCGTGAGTAGACTGACCACGATCAGTACCACGAGCGAGATGATGAGCGCAGGGAAGCTGAAATGCACGGGTAACTTCGCCACGTACTGGTCCCAGTAACCAAAGACGCCCGCACTGAGCAGGCCCATGGCCATGCTGGCTATAGCGCCTGCTGTGGTTGCACGACGCCAGTACAGGCCACCGAGCAGCGGCACGGCGAAGGTCGCGAGCATTACGCCGATCCCCAGCCATATGAGCCAGGCGAGCATCGCCGGTGGATTGATGGCCAGCCAGAGCGAGCCAACTGCTGCGACGACGACCGCGATCTTACTTATCAAGAGCACCTCCCGGTCGCTCGCCGTCGGCTTGAACAGGTTGTGGTAGATATCCCAGGAGAACATGGTCCCGATGGTCAGCAGGAGGCGATCGGTCGTGGACATCACGGCGGCAAGCACGATCACGGCAAAAACGCCCCAGATAAAGACGGCGGCGAATGCGTGTTCGATGCCATACATGAACGCGAAATCCTGCGCGTTGACCGCCTCAGGGAGTGCCAATGCCCCCTCAAGTTCCAGCACACGAACAGCAAAGCCCGCGAATTTCACGAGGAACATCACGACGACGTACACCACGAAGGCGATGAGCGGAGACCACCTGAAGTACCTGTCCTCCTTCGCCGCGAGCACGTTGTTAATAACGTGCGGCGCCACGGCCAGGCCGATCATGAGCATTATCGCGAAGGAGAAGAGGAATTCAGGCGTGGCGAACGCGTAGCCCGCGTAAACCGGTGAGGGATACCACGGCTGCACCATGTTCGGATCAACACCGGCCAGCACCTCGTTGATGTGTGTCAGACCGCCCGCTTTCAGGATCACAACGGGGGCCGTGAGCATGACACCGATGATAAGGATTCCGCCCTGAACGAGGGTGGTCCAGGAGACGGCAAAGAGACCGCCGATAACGGTGTACAAGGTGATAATGATCACCGCGACCAGGAGTGCCTGTAGATGCGGGATCTTAAAGAGCCACATGAGCACGATACTGATCGCAGTGTACTGCCCGACAAGGTAGATCAGCGAGACCACCACTCCTGCAACGGCACTCAACCCGCGAATCGCCCGTGGACTCTCAAATCGATGGACAAAGTAATCCTGAACGGTCATATAGCCCGCCTGCTTCCCCACATGGTGTAGCTTCACGCCGAAGAGGATGATACAGAAGGCGGCAGAGAGCGGTACGAAGAACTGCTCCCAGATGGTCGGCCACCCGGTCGAGTAGCCCAAGCCACTGACGCCGACAAGCGTCATACCGCTACATATCGAAGCGACCATCAGGATCGTAAAGACCCAGAAGCCCAGTGAACGTCCAGCAAGGATATAATCCTCCGTGGTCTTGATCTTCCGCGAGCCCCATGCACCGATTCCGATGAGAATAAGGAAGTAAATCGCAACGATACCGATGGTAAGAATGTCCGACATGCTCAGGACACCTCCCGGAATCGCAGACCCCACAACAGCAGCACCAGAACCATCACGAGAAACGCGCCACACACGATATAAGCCGTAGTATCAGGCAAGCCGAGTATCATAGTGACAGAGGTTATAGAAGGCCGGTATTTAAAGCTGGTTGATAATACTATCGACTAAACGTCAATGTACCATAGATATGGTAACCTTTATCTTATACCTGAAACGAACGCCTTAGCTGGACACCGTCACGTCGACGCCCACTTCATCCGTTGCACCTTCCCACTACAGAAGCCGCTGAAGACACTGCCGCACGAGCGTTTCTTTCGGTCAGGTCGGTTAGAGGCTGTAGAGTTCGGAGCTCCCGATTATGCGGTAGCCCTGCTCTTCAAGCACCCGCTTGGCAGTTGCGCGATCTGTGACACCGAGCACGATAATTGCCCGTTTCTCCTTATCGAGCACAAAGCCGTAGCAATCCTCTATATTTACGTCCGCCTGTCGCAAGACTTTCAATACGCTGTGGAGGCTCCCCGGCGTGTTCTGCACCTCGACGGCGACGACATCAGTTAAAGAAGCGGTCATGCCTGCCTGCTGCAGTGCGCGAAAGCCCCGCTCGGGATCGTCCATAATGAGTTGAAAAATCCCGTATTTCTCGTCCGAGGTAATCTTAACTGCCAGGATATTGACGGCTGCGTCCGCCAAAATACCCGTTATCTGCTCCAGTTTTCCCGGTCGATTTTCTAAGAAGACATTAATCTGCTTGGCCATTCACCTAATTCTCCTTCCGTAAATCCACCACCCTTACTGCCTTGCCTTCCGTTCGCGGCAAGCTTCCGGGCTCGTGGAACTCCACCCGGGGGCGCACCACGATCTCATCCTGAATTGCCTTGAGGATATCATTCTCGAGCTTCCTCAGCTTCCTCAAGTCGCCACTGAACATCTTCGGATAGAGCTCCACCTTGACGGTCAGCTCGTCGAGCGTGCCCGTACGATCGAGATAGAGCTGGTAATTGGTGGCCACTTCAGGAAAGCTCATGAGCACGTCCTCGATCTGACTCGGGTACAGATTGACGCCACGGACGATGAGCATGTCATCAGTTCGACCTTTGATCCGTGAGATGCGCACGTGCGCCCTGCCACAGGCGCATGGCTCGCCGTCGTCCACAATGGAGGCGAGATCACCGGTTCGGTACCGGATGATCGGCATGGCCTCGCGGCAGAGCGTGGTCACGACCAGCTCGCCTTCCTCGCCCGGGCCAAGCGCCTCACCGGTACGGGGATTCACCACCTCGAGGAGATACTGATCTTCCCAGAGATGCATACCGCTCTTCTCCGCGCATTCAAACGCGACCCCGGGGCCGTTCAGCTCGGACATGCCATAGGAATTGAAGGCGCTGATGTCATAGATATCCTCGATCTTCTGCCTCGTCTGCTCCGAGTGTGGCTCGGCACCGACGAAGCCGATCCGTAAATCAAACTCACGGGGATCGTCGCCCTCCTCCTCCATGACCTCTGAGACGTAGAGGATGTAGGAGGGTGTAGCATGGAAAACGGTCGTCTTAAAATCCTTCATCAACTGGATCTGGCGTCTGGTGTTCCCGACTCCCGAGGGGATAACCAGCATGCCCACCTTCTCCGCGCCGTAATGGAGTCCCAAACCACCCGTGAACATCCCATAACTGATGATGTTCTGGAAGATATCGCGCTTGTCGGCGCCGGCCATCACAATGCACCGGGCAACGAGATTGGCCCAGTTCTCGATGTCGCGGCGGGTATGGAAGATGACCGTCGCCTTGCCCGTGGTACCCGAGGAAGAATGCAGCCGCACGATCTCTTCCTGTGGCACGGTCACGAGCCCGAAATCGTAGTTCAGGCGCAGGTCATGCTTCGTGGTGAACGGGAGCTGAACAACGTCCTCGGGCTTAGTGAACAGAGACTCATCGATACCTGCCAAACGATTCCGATAAAAGATCGAGTGCCGAGCACGGGCGATAACGTTCTTCAACCGTTCGAGCTGCACCGTTGCCAGTTCCTCACGCGGCAGCGTTTCTATCCGCTCATCCCAGAACGCCATGAATCCTATGTGGCGTGAGAACTATATAAATCAGCACGCCGATCTGTAACTCCGCGGCCTTGTACGGGTACGTACTGTGCCAGGAGGGCACGAGCCAGGGGTATTTACAGACCGAGCAAAAAAGGAAAAGCTTAAATAACCGCTACCCAGAAGTTCTAACAAGGTTAGCAGTACTTGCAGAATGAAAAGCAGAGGTGGATAAACATGAGATATGCGACTTTAGTGTCGGTGATAGTGATAGCCTCGCTACTACTCGCCGGCTGTGTGGAACAACAGGAAGGACCGCAGGAGGGAACGGGAGAGCTGAAGATCGGTGTGGTCGCGTCATTAACCGGAAGCGCCAGTACGACGGGCCTGGATATGTGGCAGGCCGCAGTCCTGGCAGCAGAGGAGATAAACGCGAAGGGCGGAGTCGTCGTCGACGGCGTTCCGATGAAAATAACACTCGTGAAGGGGGACGATGAATCGTCACCGAAAGCTGGCGTGGAGACCGTCACAAAACTCATCACGGAAAGCAAGGTTGACCTCCTCGTCGGTGGCTTTTCGAGCAGTGTAACGTTTGCTGATTCAGTTGTTGCGGCTGAGCACAGGGTGCCGTTCATCGTCACGGGCGCCTCTTCACCGGTAATAACGCGCCGCACGGATATTGATACCAGCTACTTATTCCATCACTGCCCCACCACAGACGACTACGGTGAACGCACAACGATCTTTGTCGATGAGATTGTCAAGCCTGAGATCTATGCACGATTCAATTTCCCCGAAGACCGGCCACTGAGAATGGCATTGCTCTACCAGGACAGCGCGTACGGTATTGGCGTTTATGACGCCACCAAAAAGACGATCGAAACCTACAATCTCAACATGGAGATCGTTGCCGCCGAAAAATTCAAGATGGGCGAGACCGATTACCGAACGCCACTCACGGTCATAAAGGCCAAGAAACCCGATGTCATCTACCCGGTCGCGTTCCTCAACGAGCAGACGCTCATCGTCACGCAGGGCAGAAGGGATGTGGGGTTGCACAGCATTTACCTCTCGGTCGAATGCAACGATGATCCGGACTACTACACCGGTGTGGGGCGCTTTGGTGAATACTCGATCCAGGAGAGCCGATTTGGGCCCTATGCCATTCCTGCAGGGCCGCTCGAGAGTGCCGTGGAAAAGTTCAACGCGGACTTTACCGCGCGATGGGGAGTACCACCGAGCATGATGGGCGCATCTACCTACGAGGGCATATATATCGCTGCTGAAGCGGTGAAGAATGCTGGCACGGTTGATAAGGCGAAGGTCAGGGACGCACTCGCTGCGATCAGGATGCCGCAAATAGTCGAGGCAATGCAGGGCGGCATGATCACCTTCACGCCTGATTACCGTGAGAGCAAGTTCGATCTCTATATGCAGCAATTGCTCTGGGACGCGTCTGTAGGCGAGACAAGGCCGCACATTGTATGGCCGGATAGCGTAAAGGAGACTGATTTTGTACTGCCGGACTGGTACGAGCCCGGGAGTACATAATCTTTTTCTTTTTTTTTCCCCGTTCTCTATGACCCATGGATATTAGCCTGTTCGCGCAGATTTTGGTGTGGGGCATTTATGCCGGCTGCATTTATATTCTGCTCGCCATCGGTCTGAATTTGATCTTTGGCGTGATGAAGGTCGTGAACTTCGCCCACGGTGAATTGCTGATGCTTGGCGCTTACGCCGCCTTCTGGCTTTACGCCTATTCACAGCTTAATCCGTATTTCGTGCTCCCACTTGCCACGCTGCTCGTCGCCCTTCTCGGACTGGCGATCGAGCGGCTCGGGTTCCGGCCGATCATGGGTACGGGGAAGTTGAATGAGATCTTCCTCAGTCTCGGACTTATTTACCTGTTCCAGAATCTCGTGGCGTATCTGTGGTCAACGAACTCGCGATCCGTTCGCAGCCCCTACAGCACCAGTTCAATTCCCCTCGGCTCGATCAAGCTGCCCCTGGATTATCTCATCATTATCATCATTACCATCGTCTTCTTGATCGCCTTTCATCTCTTCATGAAGCAAACTAAGCTCGGAAGAGCGATGCGTGCCACCAGCCAGAATCGTGAGGCCGCGTCACTCATGGGTATTAACGTGGAACGAATGGACATGCTCAGTTTTGCTCTGGGTTCTGCGCTAGCCGCGGCAGCGGGCGGCTTATGGTTGATCAGCGGTCAGCTGGTAGATCCCTATGTGGGTGCTATTCCCGCGATCAAGGCCTTTGCGGTCATCATCATCGGTGGCCTGGGGAGCATACCGGGGGCGATCATTGCGGGTCTAACGCTGGGCATCGCGGAAAATCTGGTGCCGTTACTCATGCGATTGTTCATGGAGCTCTTTGGTATTTCAATGTCCTTCACGGCATGGAAGGATACGATCGCTTTCTTCATATTGATCATCGTCCTGGTACTACGGCCGACGGGCATCTTTGGTGAGAAGGGTGAGTAGGAAATGAAACGGGAGCAGATCAGCATAAAAGGATGGATCGGTATCGGGTCGTTGATCCTGGCGTTACTCATACCCTTCCTGGTCGGGGTCAACACGTATCTTCTGACGGTATTGATCATCATGTTCGTCTACATCATCTATGCCTCCGCATGGAACCTGCTCGCCGTTTCCGGTCAGGGCTCGCTCGGGCACGCTGCTTTTTTCGGGATCGGCGGATATGTCTCGGCGATCGTGGCGAGTAGCCTTGGTCTGCCACTCGTTGCGACCATACTGGTTGGCGGGCTATTTGCTGCCGTGATCGGGCTGTTCATCGGTTTTACCTGTATACGATTGCGCGAGTGGTTCCTGGCGATGGTGACCTTCGGGTTCGCGGTGATCGCACATACCATCACGGCAGAGCTTTCATGGCTCACCGGCGGCTGGGACGGTATCCCCGCGAAGAAATTGATCGCCGTTACCATTCCCAATTACCTCCTTTACGAGTACTATCTGATGCTGGTGCTTACCGTCGCGGTGGTCGGTATCTTTTACCTGATCCTCAAATCGAAGATGGGGCTCGCACTGGAGGCGATACGCGAGAATGAGCTTGAAGCGAAGGTAATGGGTATCGATGTGCCGAAGTACAAGCTGACTGCTTTTGCTATAAGCGCGTATTTTACCGGCGTAGCTGGCGCTTTACAGATCCATCACTTCGGGTATATCACGCCGGAGATCTACGGCATAGACATCTCATTTTGGCCGATCATTTATTGCATTAGCGGCGGCTTGTTCACCATCGAGGGCCCGATCCTCGGCACGATATTCATCACGATTCTGGATGCGCTCCTGAAGAGCTTTGGGTTCACCTATGAGCGTTTGATCCTGATCGGGCTGATCCTTATCCTGGTAGTGATATTCCTACCACGGGGACTCGTCTCGCTGCCTGCGAAGATCAAAGCCCGGCTTGAAGGCCGGTTGAGTTGAGCGAGCGCCAGCTCACATGCCCAGATAGGCTTCTCTCACGTAATGGTTATTGAGCAGATCTGAGCCCTTACCTTCGAGGATGATCTGCCCCTTTTCCATGATATATGCACGGTCTGAGATCTCGAGCGCATGATGGATGTTCTGCTCAACGAGCAGTACCGTGACCTGTTCCTCTTTCAGTTTCTGAATGATCTCGAAGACCTGTAAGACGACCACCGGCGCGAGCCCGAGCGAAGGCTCGTCAAGCATCAGTAGCGCTGGCTTTGACATCAATGCGCGTGCGATCGCGAGCATCTGCTGCTCACCACCGCTCATCGTACCGGCGAGCTGTTTTTTACGTTCCGCGAGCTTCGGGAAGAGCGCGAAGACCCAGTCCAGGGAGTCGTTCTGCAGCTCACGAGCGCGTGGCACATAAGCGCCGAGCACGAGGTTCTCGAGCACGCTCATCTTCGGGAATATCTCGCGACCCTCGGGAACAAGCGCGATTCCTTCACCCACGATCTTATACGCTGGAATTCCATCGATCTGCATATCAAACAGCTTAATGCTACCCGAACGTGGTTTGAGTAAGCCCTGGATCGTCTTTACCGTGGTCGACTTCCCTGCACCGTTCGAGCCGAGCAGCGTCACTACCTCACCCGCATTCACGCGGAAGGAGACGTCCCAGAGCACCTGCACCTTATCGTACAAAACATTCAGTTTCTCTATGCTGAGCATGGTCTCGGAGTTGTCAGTTCGTACATCCCGCGTCACATATAGGTCTTCTCGCCGAGGTAAGAGCTGATGACCTTCTCATCCTTCGCGATCTCCACTGGCGTGCCCTCGGCGATCTTCTCACCGTGATGCAGGACAACGATCCGGTCTGAGACGTTCATAATCACCCGCATCACGTGCTCTACCATGAGGATCGTGATCCCGGCCTCACGTATCTTCTGGATCAGCGAGATGGCAGCGTTGCTCTCGCGCGGATTCAGCCCGGTGGTCACCTCGTCGAGCAGGAGCAGCTTCGGCTCCGTTGCAAGTGCGCGTGCGAGCTGAATCCGTTTCAGCTCCACCACATTCAGGTTCTTGACCGGGTAATGGATCTTCTCCTGGGGGTAGCCGGCGAATTCGAGCTTCGCCGCAGCCTTCTCACGCGCCTCGGACATGCTGAGGTTCACGGAATCACCGAACAGCGCACCGACGGTCACGTTCTGCAGTGCGGTCAACTCGGGGAAGGACCGGACGAGCTGAAAGGTCTTCGCAATCCCGAGCTTGCAGACCATATTGGGGCTCAGGTTGGTGATCTCGCTGCCGTCGAAGAAGATCGAGCCCGAGCTGGGCGGGTAGACACCGCTGACGACATTGAGGAGCGTGGATTTGCCCGCGCCGTTCGGCCCGACGAGCCCGACGATCGCATTTCGCTCGATCTCAAAGCTGACGTCCTTGATTGCGGTAATCCCGGCAAAGTGCTTGCTTACCTTCTGTATCGAGAGCATCTATTCTCCGTCACGCGGTTCTGTGTATTGTATATAGGTGTGATCACTGACCATATTAATATATAGGGTATTCTTGCTTATCGCGCGTTTTCGATTCAACACGGCTCCTTCCTTGAAACCACCGCTGGAGAAACCACATGGTTTTTTATAGGATGACAGCATAGGTTGCTTTGGTGATTGATACGCATGTTCAGGTACTGGAATCCGCACATCGAGCGAATGCCCGTTGACGATCTGCACAAATTGCAGGAGGATCGGCTTCGATCTTTGGTACGCTTTGTCTATGCCCATTCATCCTTTTACCGGGATCGGTTCAGGGAAACGGGTGTGGAGCCAGACGATATCAAGCAGCTGAGTGACGTGACGAAGCTCCCGTTCACGCAGAAGATCGATCTCCGGAATACCTATCCTACCGGCATGTTCTGCCTGCCCGGCGACTGGGTGGTGCGCTATCATGTCTCCAGTGGCACGACCGGAAAGCCCACGGTGGTCGGGTACACGCAGGGTGACATTGATATGTGGACGGATTCGCTGGCACGCGCGCTCACCTCGATCGGCCTGGGTCGTGGCGACGTGATTCAGGTAGGGTATGGTTACGGGCTCTTTACCGGTGGGCTCGGGCTGCATTACGGCGCTGAGAAGATCGGCGCGACCGTGCTCCCGATCGGTGCCGGGAATACCGAACGTCAGATCGAGCTCATGCAGGATCTCGGCAGCACTGCTATTGCCTGCACGCCCTCGTATTTCCTGTACATTAATGAGGTGGCCCAGAATATGGGTATCAGTATTCGAGATGATACGAAGCTCAAAGTGGGCGTCTTCGGTGCGGAGCCGTGGTCGAATGAGACGCGGAAGCGAATTGAGGAGGCCACGGGAATCAAAGCCTATGACATTTTTGGCACGAGCGAGATGAGCGGACCGCTGTTCACCGAGTGCCATCTGCAGAACGGCATCCACGTCTGGGCTGATCTCTTCTTGATCGAGGCAGTGGATCCGGATACGGACGAGCAGGTGGCGGATGGCGAGCGCGGCGAACTGGTGGTGACTTCACTGGATAAATGGGCTTTCCCGCTCATCAGGTTCCGGCTTGGAGATCTGACGATCATCGATCACGAGCCCTGTGAGTGCGGGCGCACGCATCCGCGGATCTTGCGGATTCTCGGTCGCACGGACGATATGATCGTGGTGCGGGGGATAAATGTCTTCCCGAGCCAGGTCGAATCGGTGCTCATGCGGATTCCTGAGGTGGGTGACCACTACCAGATCATTGTGGATCGTAAAGGGCCGCTGGACGTCATGACGGTCGAGGTCGAGGTGACCGAGCAGGTGTTCAGCGATAAGATCGCGGATTTGATGACCCTGAGCAACCGAATCTCGAAAGAGCTCAGGAACGTCTTGAATATCACGGCGGAAGTGAATCTGGTGGAGCCCGGGTCGATCCCGCGATCAATGGGGAAGGCGAAACGGGTAATAGACAAGAGGCAGGTGTGAGAAGAGGGATGGTGGCGATAAAGCAGATCTCGATTTTTATGGAGAATAAGCCGGGCAGCTTGGCCAGGGTAGCAAAGACGCTCTCGGGCGGCGGCGTGAATATCCGGGCGTTAACGGTTGCGGAAGCGGGCGACTTTGGCGTTATCCGGATGGTGGTGGACGATACGGCGAAGGGCTACCAGGTGCTCAGGGACGGCGGGTTCACGGTCTCGGAGACGGACGTGCTCGCGGTGGAGCTCAAAGACGTTCCGGGCGGCCTCTATGAGATTGCGAAGACGCTCGGCGAGAGCAACATTAATATGGACTATGCCTACGCGTTCGTGACGGCCAAGGCTGAGCGCGCGCTGCTAATAGTGCGTGTGGACGACCTGAATGGCGCGGTGGAGGTGCTTCAAAAGGCCGGGATCGCGATCGCAACGCGGCAAGAGGTGCAGAATATATAACGATCAATCGTACCTCATTCGTTCACGTGCTCTCACTGTAGAAGTGTTTGTAGGTATGCTGGGCCCACGGTATAATCGCTATCCGGCAAACCGCCATTCACCGAAACAGTCGTCTGGATGCGAAGCAGCTTGCGGTTGAGCAGCGTCCACCCTCCTGCGTTCGTTGGCATTCCGAGAATAAGCTCTTCACTCGTCCGCGTTAACGTTTACGGGTGCAGTTACCGGCTCTTCGGCAAGCGTGAATCGCCATTGACAGAAGACGTCATTGGGATGTGGATCGGTCGGTGCGAAGATGCAGCCAACCTTGATCCGGGGATCGATCACGCGCGCAAACCGCTTGAATTCCGCATAATGCATGCACTTGCAGAAGTACTCGCCCAGGCCGCGTTTGAGCCGCGCCTCCTGTGGCGGGCAGTGAGGAACGGAGAGGATCACCTCGTCCTCCTTCTCCTCGATCTCATAGTTGATGATCAAAGCCCAGGGAAAGAGCTTCAAGGCCTTAACAAAGCCTTGTAAACCTTTCTCTTTGATACCGAATCGCGTCACCATGTCGCGAGCCGCGAGTTCCGCCGTCTTTCCCCAGACCCGCTCGTTGACCTTTTCAGCGGCATCGATCCCGAATCGCTCTTCGACATAGATAAACCAGAAAGCATCAACGAGGCGATATTGCCAGAGTAGAAAGTCGAGGTAGTCCCTGAGCTGCGGGGCATCCATCTTCTCGATGAGTTCCGAGGTCATAGACTAAAGAACGCGCTATCGCTATTAATATAAATATCTAACTCGTTCACTCAGGCACGCTTGTTTGCCGAGTTCGAACGCGCGTTTGTTCATCGCCAGATACTTCGGCTTGATCGATTCGGCGAGCGTCTCGAGAAGTAGCTCCTCAGGCAATGGTAGATACGCCGCAAGCAGCCCGAGCATCACGACGTTCATCGCCTGTGGCGTGCCCGCGTCAATCGCCAGTTCCGTCGCGTTGACCGCTTTAACCGTTTTGCTGATATACTGAAGCGGTGCACAGAGTTCATCCAGCGGCGGATAGGTGGCTCTCCCGGTCGTCACCGTGACCGGCAGTATCGGATTGGTGTTCACCAGCACAACCCCGTCCTTGACGAGGTAATGGGCGTACCGAAGCGCTTCCGCGGGCTCGAGCGCAACCAGGATATCCGCGCCACCAGGCGGCACCAGGGGCCCGTATATGCAACCAATTCTGATATGCGTGATGACGCTGCCACCGCGCTGCGCCATACCGTGGGTCTCCGCACCGCGCACTGAATATCCGGCCTTCAGTGCGGATTTCCCGATCACATGAGCGAGGAGAATGACGCCCTGGCCGCCAACACCGACGACGATAATGTCACACGTCGAGGTTTTCATCTGCTCTCAGGTGGTGGTCACCTCCTCAATGGCCGCGCTGGGGCAAATCTGTGCGCAGACGCCACAGCCGGAGCAGAGCGCATTAGTGCGTGCATGTTCGCCATCGAACTCTATGGCGGGACAACCGAACTCCACGCACTTCTTGCAGCCCGTGCACAGCTCAGCATTCACGCGGAACGGCTTTCGGCGCATGCCTGCCCGCCGAGTATCGGTGACACAGGCCTGCTTCGCAATGATCACCGCGAGCCCCTGGAAGTCGCGCGCTCGGGAAAAGGTCTCGATCGTTCCGTCCAACTCGAGCGGATTGACGGTCTCGACGAGGTCCGCGCCTAACGCCTTCGCGATCGCCTCCAGCGATACTGCCTTCGTCTCCTCGCCGGTGGCCAGGGCACCCGTCCCCGGATGCGGCTGATGGCCGGTCATCGCCGTTGTGGCATTGTCCAGAATGGCAACGGTAATGCGTGCCTTATTGTAAGCTGCATTGAGCAAACCGGGCAGTCCCGCATGGAGGAAGGTCGAGTCGCCGATGCTGCAGCAGATCGGCCGCTGCTCGCCACCGAACCTGATGCCGGTGGCCTGCGTGATGCTTGCGCCCATGCACAAACAGGTATCGACCGTGCCCATACCGACCGCGAGCGTATAGCAGCCGATGTCGCTGGGAAAGATCGCGTCCTTCCCGAAAGCCCTCCGCATGGCATAGTAGGTCGCACGGTGACTGCAGCCGGGACAGAGCACTGGTGGTCGTGGTGGCAAGATCTCAGTAGCAACGTTGAGCGGGTGGACATATCGTGAAGGACGGTTTAAAACGCCTGCAATTGCGTTGTGCACAAGGAGCAAATCGAACTCACCCTCTCGTGGAAGCTGACCGCTCGTCTTTCCAAGGATCTTCACCGAGGGGTTGCTGGTCAGCGCCACGCGCTCCACATACTCTTCCAGCACCGGCTCGAGCTCCTCGAGCACCAGTACCGTCTTTACGGTCTTCAGCATCGCGGCGATGAGCGCTACCGGAGGCGGAAAGCTGCCAACGCGGAGAAGCGAGAGCTCGGTATCCAACTGCCTGAGCGCCTCTTCCGCGTAGAGCCCCGAAATGCCCGAGGCAATGATCCCCAGTTCGCTCTGATGAAGCGTCAACTGGTTCCAGGGCGTGTCATACAAAGCGTCCGCCATGGCGGCTTGCTTCTTCAAGAGCTCGGTATGCCGTGGTCGTGCGTGCACGGGCAGCATCACCCACTGCTCGGGATTCTTCTCGAATTCCAGCTTCTCCGCTCGCTCTTCTATCGAGCCCAGTGAGACATCAGCACGAGCGTGCGAGACCCGCGTCGTAGGCCGCACAATGACCGGCAGCTCAAGCGCTTCCGAGAGCTCGAAGGCGGCCTGGCACATGTCCTTTGCCTCCTGTGGATCTGCAGGATCCAGGCAGGGGACGCCGGCAAATTGTGCGTAGCGGCGCGTATCTTGCTCGTTCTGTGAAGAATGACAATACGGGTCGTCCGCGACGATGAGCACCAGACCGGCTTTCACGCCCGTGTATGCCAGGGTCATGAACGGATCGGCCGCGACATTCAGGCCGACGTGCTTCATCACCGCCGCTGCTCGCGTCCCGGTCCATGCCGCACCGCTCGCAACCTCAACCGCGACCTTCTCGTTCACTGACCACTCCACGTGCACGTTATACCGCTTCGCGAACTGCGCTGCGGTCTCAACGATCTCGGATGCTGGCGTGCCAGGATAGCCCGTGATGACACCCGCGCCGGCCTCAAAGAGCCCACGGGCGATGGCAACATTACCGAGAAGATACTCTTTCATATCCGTACCGTTCTGTGATTGAGGTTAGGTGCCTATAAAACCCAGCGATACGGCGAATCACCTGCTCCACCACCGGCATCAGCAGTACGGCGGTGACGATCCAACCACGGCGGTGCCGCTTCTCGCGGTAAAGCGTCCTCAGCACCGGTTGCCGTTCGCTGCAGCGGTGGTATCAATCGCGCATTCGACCGGCGGACCACAGTAACCTTTATATATGCAGTCCTTCCATAGGATCAGGTACTGTATGTTTGAACCGGTCGCGGAGCGGATGCGCGCAGCTGCGGAAGAAGGCGAAGGCAGTCCCATCTTCAGAGCTAAAGAGGTGCTTCGACCCTCCTATCTCCCTGACCGGCTCCCGCATCGTGAGGAGCACATAACGCGGTTGACCCGCGTACTCGCGGATGCTGTACGCATGGGCTCGCCGGTAAATATCGTGCTCTCCGGTGCCATGGGAACCGGAAAGACCTCAACGGTGAAGCACGTGACCCGAGACCTGGAAACACGTGCGCACGTGGTGTATATCAACAGCGAGATATTCGATACCCCCTATCGAGTCGTCGCGTACCTCGCGCGGAAGTTCAACAAGCGTGTGCCGATGATCGGCTGGCCTGCGGAACTGCTCTACGCTGAGTTGAAGAGCGCGATTGATGCTGAAGTGCGGCACGTGATCGTGATCGTGGACGAATTTGAGATGCTGGTGCATAACGGCGATGAGACCTTTGCGTACCTCCTGCGGCTTAATCGCGAGCTGAAGCAAGCGCAGGTGAGTTTTATCTGTCTCGCCGACGATCTCAGCTTCTCAAAGTTCCAGAACTCGAAGGCCAGATCTGCAGCGAGCTGGAAGGGGCTGCGATTCCTACCCTATACGACCGATGAGCTCAAGGATATCTTATACGACCGCGTGGAGCTGGCATTTGTTGCTGATGCGCTTGAGGAGTCCGTGATCCCGCTCTGTGCGGCGCTCGCCAATTCCGGGCTGGGCGATGCAGGCTATGCGCTCGAGCTCCTGCGGGTCTCTGGTGAGATTGCGGAGCAGTCCGGAGGCAAACTGGTACGCGCGGACCATGTTCGTTATGCAAGCGAGCACATCGCGCAGAGCAGGGAGGCTGAGCGGATCACGGCGTTACCGGTGCAGCAGAAACTCGTGCTCTCGGCCGTGCTTTCCCTGGGACGGGATCGGCGGAGCAGCCGGTTCTCGAGCGGCGAGGTTTATAACCGGTATTGCGAGTTATGCACACACATGGGTCTGAATGTCCTTACGCAGCGCAGGTTCAGCGATTTCATCGCCGAGCTGGACGCGCTCGAGTTGCTCACCGCTGAGGTGGTAAGCAGGGGCAGATACGGACGGTCAAAGGTGATCTCGCTGCGTATACCTGCGGAGTTCCTGCAGCCTGTGCTCTTTGGCGACGCTCAACTCAGAGCGCTCTCCTTCGTGGAGGAGCGGACGACGGTAGCCGTGTGAGCGATCTAAAGTCAGCTATGGCGAGGGTGAGCATCCATTTAATTTAATAAACGGTGTTTCGTGCCTTTTTCTTCGCTTACTGCGTTATGGATAACTCTACGCAGTTCGTCTTGTCTCATTCTGAAGAGAATGATAGAGATAGTAAGTAACCCAAACTCCGCAAATTAACCCATAGGTAGCGCCTCAGGGAAGAGCGAGCACATCTGTCGTGCCCGCTTGGGTATCTGTGCGAAGTACTCACGTCCACTCCGTTCCACGATCTTCATCA
>DSCO01000051.1 GCA_011049045.1 Methanomicrobia archaeon
CGTCCGAAGCGCTGTCGGCGACGACCAAAACACCTGTTAAAAGGCGAATGAGCACCTTTTACGTACGGTCCGCTGCTAACGCTTTCGTTTCCACAGAAACGTTCCTGCAAGGAGTGCGAGCAGCATCATCACTGCTTCAAATCCCGGGACCTTACCGCCACCTGAGCCGTCTTCCGCGTCCAGCACCAGTCTCACGAGTTGCGGGCTCTCCTCTGCCCGTGCTACGACCGTCGTTTCCATTTTACCGGCACCAGTAGTCGCGGTGATCTGAATGGTATCGCCTGCCGCATGGGCTTCATTCGGTTCCAAATGTGCCAGATCTACCAGATACCAGCCGCCGTTATCAGTAACCGCAGGACTGACTGAACTACCGGTCGCCAGATTCGTGACCGTTACGGTAACCCCATCAACGGGCCTTGTGCCGTCAAATACCTGGCCGTAGATGACAAACGGTGTGCCGAGCGCCTGAACCGGTAGCAGCAGCAACCCGAAGAGCGCGGCGACCAGCAGGGCAGTTGTTGCGGGAGCCGTAAACGTTCGCTGCATCTTTACTCACGCACGTTAGTTAGTTCTTATAAGTACTCTTACTTTCCGCGTTCTAATAATAGTATGCCACTTCTCCCGGTTCAGGATAATCGCCCCCCTGCATGAAGGGGCTTCTGCTTACCCCGGCGGCATCCTGAACTACACCAGAAGTGCTTTAACCACCGGGGACCAACTAGCATGCAGAGCTAGCAGCGCATTTACGGTTATCGCTCCTCACCGCCACCAGCAGTAAGCGGAGGAATTCACATGAGTACCACCTACATACTGACCGCGCTCGTGGTCGTCATGATCATTGGCATCTTCGCCCATATGCTCGGCCGCCTCATGAAGATCCCGAGTATCGTCTTCTTACTGGCGGCGGGCATTCTGCTGGGCCCGGAAGTGACCGGCCTGGTGGAGCCCAGCAGGTTCGGCGCGGGTATCGAGCTGCTCGTCGGGTTTGCGGTAGCCATCATTGTCTTCAATGGCGGGCTCGAGATCGATCTCCGGCAGATCCGCAAGATGCAGCGGAGCATCCTCTCGCTCTTGACGGTCGGCGTGGCCATCACGGCACTGCTCACCGCGCTTGCCGCTTACCTCCTCCTCGAGATACCTTTCTCGGTCGCCCTGCTCTTCGGCGCTTTTATTGCCGCAACCGGCCCCACCGTGATCACACCTATCCTCAGACAGATCAAAGTGAATACCCGGGTTGCCCATACGCTCCGGGCTGAGGCGGTCTTGAACGATGGCGTCAGTGTGGTGCTCGCGGCGGTGGTCTTCGAGTGGATTGTCGCCTCAGTCACGGGCATCTCAGTACTCCAACTCCTCGCGATCAGGATCGTCGATGGTATCCTCGTCGGGCTGGTGAGCGGTATTCTGCTCATTCTCATACTCCGGAACGTGCCGCTGCTCACCGAGCAGTATGCGCGACTCTTCACCATCTCCATACTCCTGGCCGCATTCGTCGGTGCGGAGAGCATGGGCGCGCAATCCGGCGTGCTCGCCATTGCTATCTTCGGGATCTTCGTCGGCTCCGCTGATGTGCCGCATAAAGAGTCCATCAAGAGCTTTAAGGAGGATCTCTCGATCATTTTGCTCTCGATCATCTTCATCCTGCTCTCGGCCTTCATCGATTTCGATGCCATGCGTGCTATCGGGCCACGCGGTATCCTCCTCGCGTTCGCCTTGCTCATCCTTATCCGGCCACTTGCGGTCTTCGCCGCCACGCACAAGGCGGATCTGAACCGTGGCGAGAAGCTCTTCATCGCCGCTATGGGCCCGCGTGGTGTGGTGCCGGCCTCTATGGCGGTCTATTTCGCCCTGCGGCTGCAGCTCCTCGGATTCGATTCAGAGGCGACCAGCCTGCTTGGCTTGATCTTCATCACGATCATCGTCACCGTGCTCGCCACGGGCATAGCCGCAAGATTTATCGCCAACCGTACCGGAGTAATACCCATGGAGATCCTGCTGATCGGTGGCGGCAGCGTTGGCCGCACCCTCGCTGAACGGTTCCTCAAACGAGGCGAGAACGTCGTGATCGTTGATAATACCGAAGCGAACGTAAAGAAGGCGATAGCGCTCGGGATACCGGTGGTGTATGGCGACGCTGAGGATCAGACGGTTCTGAAGAAGGCCGGGATCGAGCATGCCAAGTATCTCGTTGCCACCACGGATCAGGACAACACCAACCTCCTGGTCTGCCAGATCGCCAAGACGAAGTTCGGGTTCACCGACGAGAAACTGGTCGCGCGGGTGAACAAGACCGAGAACCTGCGGGCCTTTCGCGACCTCGGGATCCGGTCCATTAGCCCGGTTACCGCCACCGCGCTCATGCTCGATGGTATGGTCGGCCATCCGGACCTCTTTACCCTGTGCGAGGTCACGGAGGAAGGCGATATTATCGAGGTGGAGGTCGCAAATAAGCGGGTCATCGGGAAGGCGATCAAAGATATAGCCCTGCCTGAGGATACGCTGATCGCTCTGGTACGGCGCGGCGGCAAATCGCTGATCGCGCACGGCGACACCCGGCTCATGGATGGCGATCTCGTGACCATCATCGGCAAGGCGGGCGCGGTACATGAAGCGGCGAACATACTGCGGTGATCCGTTCTGGTAGTACTAACCGTGGATGCCAGGAAGGACGCCGGGTGCGACCGGCAAGCGTTTGGTCAGTCCCGCGAATTGGCGAAGAGCGTAACGAGTGCCGCCAGCACCAGTGCGACCAGCGGCACGAATACGTTTGCTTGCGGTGTGACGTCCAGTCCGCCGAGTGAGGTGCAGATCGGGAAGAGCAGGCCGATGCCCGCAATGATGCCCGCAACAAGGTACGGACCGTAGCTCGCCGATGCGCGCCGCTCGGCCGTCGATTCCTGTGCACTCAGCGGCCGGTATTCGCTGTAATGATCAATAATGTCCGGTAAGTTGCGAACCAGCTTGACGGAAGCATCACTGAGCCGTTTCACGCCGCGCTTGATCTCCTGTTTCAGCAGCTCCTGGACACTGAACTGCTCTGCAATGGCCTCCTTGATGTCATAATAACGATACAGATTGTTGCAGGAGCCCTCAACGAGCAGGATCGCCCGTTCCAAAACGACGAAGGCACGTGGCGCGGGGAGTTTGTATTTAAGCGAGAGCCGTGCGAGGTTGTCACCCTGTCCCTTCTCGTAGCGGCCCGCTTGAAACTTCTCGATCAGCTCGTCGAGATCAGCGTAAAAGGAATCGAGATCAATGTCCTTCTCCGTTATATTGACGAGCTGCAGGAACCCTTTGAGCGCCTTGCTCACGTCACCGGTGAAAAAGGCGTAGAAGACTTCGAGCGCATCGAGCATCACCTCCTCACGCAGCCGGCCGACGGCGCCGAAATCGAGGAACGCGATCTTATTATCCTCGAGGAGCAGGATGATATTGCCGCTGTGCGGGTCCGCGTGGAAGAAACCGTCGACGTAGACCATCTGCAGAAACGCCTTCGTTATCAGGTTCGCATAATACCGCGCTTGCTCTTCGCTCAGCGATGGCCGCGAGCCGACCGTCGGCCCCTTGATGAAGTCCATCACGATGACCCGGTTATTGGTGAACTCCCAGTAGACGCGCGGGATCACGACCTTCTCCCAGTCCTTGAAGTTCCGCTGGAACCGCTCGATATGCAGTGCCTCGAGTCGCATATCGATCTCGTTCTTGAGCATGGTCGAGAGCTCATCAACGATGAGTTCGGGATCGAAGCCTTTCACGCGGAGGAGCCGCGCGCCCACCGGCAGCATCAACCTGAGCAGCCGGAGGTCCGCGTCAATCACGCGCTCGATCCCCGGCTTCAGCACTTTCACGACCACCTCGTTACCTTCCAACTTCGCCCGGTAAATCTGCGCGATCGAGCCACTTGCGAGCGGTTTCTTGTTTATCTCGTCAAAGACGTCCTCGAGCTGTTTGCAGGTCGAATATGTCTCGCCGGTCGTCTCGTCAACGCATTCACAGGGGAAGGTTACCGAACGGTTGATCTCCTCGAAGGGTAACGGGGCAACGCCGGATTGCAATTTCTGCAGCTCGACAATGATCGGTGGCGGCACGATGTCCGGCCGCTGGCTCAGCAACTGGCCTAACTTGATGAACGTGGGCCCGAGCTCGGTAAGTGCCAATCGCAGGTGCTCGCCCTCCTCTTCCCAGCCCTCCGCAGGTGCGCAGATGGGCTCGGTAGGTATGCCGCCCTTCGCAAAGCTCCGGTAGAAGCCCAGCAGTGATGAGATCAGGTGATACTTCCACACCACTCTGAGGATGACAATTACCCGTTTCGTCAGTCTGAACATGCGGTTATCGCCTCAGCACCGTAATAGCACCGTAATAATAGACGCTCAATAACATAGAGCGAGCGGCTATATAACCATTTCGCATACCGATCGCAGTCCAAACGCGGGGAACAGTAGTGCCCCTGATTCGTTCGTGTCGTTGACGCGGACCTCAAAAGGGCCGCAAAAAATGGCGATAATAACGGTTGAAGAGTTCCTCCGCCTGCTTCACCGGTGCGGGATACCGTGCTCTATAGGTCTGCATCAACGCGTCCCGATCGCGGCACGCGAGCGCGATCCGTAACAATTCCAGCACGGATTCGTTGATCCGCTCGTCTTCATGCCTCCAGTTCGGCACCTCAATGGTCATGCAGAAATCCGCGATCGTGAACCGCCGGCGGAGTAGTGGCGCGATCGAGCCGATGAGGATCCCGTTCCCCAGCTCGATGAAGTGCGGTACACCGATCTTATTCACCCGTCCGGGATCGGTTAAGCGCTCATACGACTGCTGACCGTAGGCATGGAGCTCGAAATAGAATGCGGGCGTGTATCTGCGAATGAGCCTGAGCAACAGCTGCCCCGCGGCGCTCTCATAATACTCGGCAGTGAGGACACCGATGTACTGACCGCCCGCAACGAGGCTCGGCACCAGTATCGCTTCACCGGCACTGAGCTCCTCAGCGGCCAAACGCGCGATAATGGGCGCTGTGACCAGGCCTTCGTCACCGTGGAGCCCGCCGATCACGAGCCTCGTCGGGCCCGCTGCCGGTCCCCGGGCAGCGTACAGCCGCACGTTGAAGACGGTCTGCGGTTCAAACAACGCCCGCACCCCTTTTGCTGATCGTTTCGCGCACGGTGAGGCGGTTGAGCAGCCGTTGCCCGTCCTCAGTGCTGAAGAGCGGCAGCTCCCAGAGTTGCACGGTTCTGAACCGCGTTACCGTTACTGCCCGCTCGGCCCGACGGTCGTAGCCCTGTTTTCCGTACGGCTCTTTCGCCACGATCATGCCACGCCGCTGCCACGCGGGTGTCTCATTCAGGTTAATACCCTCGCGATAGAGCAGCTCGTGCACCTCCATCGCCTTCATCCCTTTCACACGCGTTTCAGCCGCGCGTTTGCTCAGACCCAGCGTTTGCAGGCCGTAATAGCCATATGCATTGATATGATTCCGCCATGCTTCCGCCTGCCGGTGCGCGAGGTACGCCCGTAATCCCTCGTCAAGGTCGCAGATCGGAATGACTCGCGCATCGAAGGCAATAGGCCTGGTAAATCGCAGCACGAGCGTCAATGCACTCGCCAGATAGCTGGCAATGACCGAATTGAGCTTCTCCAGCCGGCCCCGGAACGGGACGTGGGTGAAGCAGAGATTCACCTCATCGGAGAAGAGGAACGCGAGCAGCGGGTCGAAGCCGCTCCGCTCGAAGAAGAGCGTCACGGCATCTGCCATGCCGGTGGCAAATCGCGTATCAAACGGTTTTGAGAACTCAGGCTGCAAGAGCCGCCGGAAGTTGCGGCCATCGGCACGGACAATGAGCGGTGGTAACGCCCGGATCGCCGCGTATAGCTCGAGCTCCTTTTCCGCGTGATCGTCCCTTATCCGGCTCTGAGCCGTCATCACGGTTCTGACCCGTGCCGTCTGTCCCGTTCGGCGCCGCTCAGCCAGCCCGAGCCTGGCCGGCCCTGGCGAGCGAGCTATCTAACGTTCGCGCTCCTCTGAGTCCTCGCGCTCTTCCGCGAGCTGGCGTCTCACGTGCTTGATGATCACGATATCCCCGATCGCGGTGACCCAGCGGTACGGAATGATCACACCTTTCTTCCTGCCCACGTTGAACGCATTGGGACTGACGTTCTTCACGGCGATGCCTGAGATTCGCTTATCCTTGATATCAACAGTCACATCCTCAACCTTTCCCACGTAGATGCCCCGATCGGTATACAAATCCTGCCCGTACAACGACGATAATTGTATTTCCATAATGCTCTTTATGAGAGGAAGGCAGTATAAATAAGTATCGGGTTACCGCGGGGAGAATCGATGCGCGCATCCATACAGGTTGGTCGAGTCATTGGCATTCCTATACGCCTCCATGTCACGTTCCTGCTCATCTTTCCGCTCATGGTGCTTATGTTCGCGCAGGGCCCCGCGCCGGTGGGTTTGGGCGATACGGCGGACTTCTCACGGCCATTTCGCTATGCGCTCGCACTTGTGGCCGCATTTCTCTTCTTCCTCTCGCTACTGCTCCATGAGCTCTCGCATTCGTATGTCGCGATGAAGTACGGGACAAAGATCCGGAATATCACGCTCTTTATCTTCGGCGGCCTGGCGCTGATGGAGGATCTGCCGCGCGAGCCTGATAAGGAGTGGCGGATCGCGATCGCGGGGCCGTTAATGAGCTTCGTGCTCGGCGGTACCTTCCTCGCCGCTCATTTCGGGCTCTCCCGGGGCAATCTGCTGCAGTTCGAGCCGCTTCTGATCATCCTCTTCAGCATCGGGCTCCTCAACGTGATCCTGGGCACCTTCAATCTCCTACCCGCATTTCCTATGGATGGCGGCCGCGTCTTACGCGCGTTCCTGGCAAAACGCGTGCAGTTCCTCACCGCGACGAAGCGCGCGGTCTTCGTGGGCAAGGCGTTTGCGCTCGTCATGGGCATTATGGGCTTCATGCCTGATCCCTTCATCCTCATCACCCGCGGGGAGATCAGTATTCCCTTCAACCCGTGGTTGTCGATCATCGCCGTCTTCCTGTTCATCGCGGCGACTGAGGAGGAGACCGCGACGGTCGCCGTTGCCGCACTGGATGGCCTCACGGTGCGGGAGCTCATGCGCGCTAATAATGTCTGCGTGCCCGCGGATATGCCGCTTCCCGCACTGCGCGCAAAGATGATCGCGGAGAAGACGACCGACTACGCCGTGATTGATGGGTCAGGCGAGTATAAAGGGTTCATTTCGCTCGCTGAGCTCAAGAAACACACCGGCGAGCCGCTGGAACTGCTCCGCGTGGCTGACGTGCTCCCGTTCGAGGATCACGAGCGTGGGGCCGTGATCGTGCAGCAGGCGAGCGCAATCGAAGCGCTTAAGCGCATGAGCGGTACGAGTAAGAATATCCTCGCGGTCGTTGATGGAGAATCGGGGCAGATCAGGGGCATCATCACGAAACGCGATCTGGTGATGGTCGTGGAGATGCTGCGAACCTGACTGAATATATAAATGAGCGGTGTGCACGCGACGCGTTATTTTGAAGCGCCCTTTATCGTGCCTGATGTCTTGATGACCCGTATACCAATGCTCGCCGTGTCAATCGCATAGATACAGGCGAGTGCGGCACGGACCTCCTCGACCCGGTCATGGGCGCACCGGAGAATGCCGACTCCACGGGTACCGTCCTCGCTCGGGTGATACTCGATCAGCCAGAGCTTGCTCTCGCTCGCGCCAAGCTCACCGTAGAGCGCATATACCGAGTCCCAAATCGCCCTCAGGATCGCTCGTTTATCGACCGGGCGCTCACAGAGCAGCTCGAATCGAAGATACCGGCGGCGATCGCGGAGTGTCGGTGGGGTGTAAACCATGCAGAGCACGCAAACCGGCAAAACCATCGTTCTTCGCGCCATCACAGCACCTCCAGCTCGCGATCCCTCTTCCACCGCTTCGCCACCACGCCCTGTGGCGTCTCGGAAAGCGCACGCACCGCTTCCGCTCGCGTCATGCCGAAGAGCGCAGCCAGCGCGATCAACTCCCGGGGCGCTCTCAGGTCGTAGATCGAGTGCGCATGACTGGTCAGGATCACCGGCGCCCGGTACTTCCGGACGAGCTTCAACTGCTCCCGCATCGTGGTCAGGATACGTGCGCGCTCCCCGCGCCTGCTCCGGATGAGTGCGCTCATATTAAAATCGATGGCAACACCGTTCTCAGCGGCGAACCGCACCAGCACGTAGCTTAACGTGCCCTCGCCTTTCTCGCTGCACGGATGGGTCAGTACGTCCACCTTCGGACTCTCGACCGCGGCTCTGGTGATCTTATCGTCACTGCCGTGCACCGCAATAACCGTGACCCGGTCCTCGAGCTGCCGGAGCTTACGCTTCAGCTCCGTCACGGTCTGCGCCTGTATCTCAACACCGAGGATCAGATCCGCCAACCAGCAGTCCTGAAGCACGTGGTTATCGTAATTGCTGATGGCGATCTGAGCGAAGCCATAGCGTTTCGCAACGCGCAGCAGCTCCTCTGCTGGCGTGTCCGTTTCGGGATACGCGTGCACATTGAGATCAATATAGGCAGGCATCAGGGAAACAGAAGTGCTCAGAAGTTAATAAGTGTTCGAAAAACCCCGGTTGAGCCGCGGGGATGGAAAATACGGCAGGCCGAGCGCCCTGTTAGTCAGTAAGTAAGTATTTATCAGTCCGGGAAAGAAAGGAGAAGTAGATGTGGTTATGGCTTATGCAACGGCTGCGGAAACCATACTGAACGCGGTTCTTACTCGCGGATATCAGGTACATCCAGAGGCGTTAAAGATCCTGGAGGCGCGCGGCGAAGCGACTGCACTGGCGATCCTGGATTCATTTACCGAGCGGTTTCCCGATGCGGTCGTTATTGAAGCTGATCATCTGAACGAGCTGCTCGCACACGGAGCGGATAGGCAGATGCCGGAGACGCCGGAGTCAGGCTCACGGATACGCGGGCGGATAACCCAGATTTACGATGGCAGCGGGCTCATTCAGCGGTGTCCAAAGTGCAACCGCTGGATCATCGATAATTTCTGCATGGTGCACAGCGACGTCGAAGGGGTCTGGGATCTCAGGATCAAAGCACGGTTGGAAACCGCTAAAGAGCGCTGCACCTTGATCTTCAAACGGGAAGCAACCGAGAAGTGCGCGAAGCTGACCTTAGCGGAAGCGAAGCTGCTGGGCGAGGCGGCAACGCTGGCACGTATAAGAACGGCGCTCTACGGCAAGCAGGTTGAGGTGCTGGGCGTTCTGCTGAACGGTGGTAACTTCCTGGTGAAGGATATCCGCGAACGGTAACATGGCTGCACCCGAGAATATCCGGTCGAGCTTCGTAAAGCTCAATGAGAAGCTAAGAAGCGCGAAAGAGATCTCGGAAGAGGATTTACGTATCGCCTTTGTTAAAAGCGGTATTATCGAAGCGCTCGGCTATAAAGGCGAACTTACTGATATTCGATTTGAGAAGAACGTGCGAGGCAAACGAAGCGATCTGCTCGCCTTTGATGATTACCAGAACGTTGTTTTTGTGGTTGAGTTCAAGAAGCCGAAGGAACTCGATGTCGAGCGCGATTTTGCGCAATTATGGGAGCGGTACGTGAAACCGCTCAAAGCGCGATACGGTGTACTCACTGACGGGCTCGAACTCATGATCTATGAGCGGATTAACTCGAACTGGGAGCGAAAATTACACGTGTATCTAGGTGCACTGGCACCACAGCAGTGTGATGATTTGTACGAGTGGTTACGAAAGCCCCGAATTGAACGAACAAAGATCGAAGCAGTGCTCAGCTATTTCGCACTATTTGATGACCCTGCCGAGCGGGTGAATTTATCATCGGAGATCGCGCAGGAGCATTTCTTTGAGAGCTTCGAGTTGAAAGCGGGTTCGCGGTTCGCCAATCTGGTTGAGAAGACAATTGGTCTCTTCGAGTTTGAATTGGAGCGCTCGAAGTTTCTGAAAAGCGCTTACAACTTCTGGAAGGTCTCGTACGCGAAGAAGCCGGAGAAGATACCGGAGAACTGGCGGCGGATAATGGACGACATGGGGCTCAAAGCGACGGAAGAGAACCTCTTCAAGTTCATGTTCTGCCTGGAGAGCGCGTATTCGCTCTTCACACGGTTGATCCTGGCGAAGGCGTGTGAGGATTACCAGTTACCGTACGTCGAGTTTTCGAGGTTCATTAAGACTGAGATCGAGCAGACCTCTTACCGGGGCGACATCACGCTCCTGGCATGGGCGATAACGACGAAGCATCTCATTGAGAGCATGAAGCAGCGGCTGGTGAAGTCTGTATTTGAGGGCGATATCTTCTACTGGTGGGAGGACAGCTACAGAGACATCAGTGCGGGCGACGCGCTCTACAGTCCGCGATTCGAGAAGCAGAAGGGGCGCTTTGGCGAGGCGCTTGCTGACCTTATCCTCACGCTCTACAAGTTCGACTTCTCGGAGATCGTTGGTGACCCGCTCGGCACGTTGTACCAGCGCTACTTTGATAAAGAAACCCGAAAAGCGCTGGGTGAATTTTACACGCCGCAGGAGGTGGTTGAGTACATCCTCGATGCCGTGGGCTACGAGGGCCGGAACGTCATCGACAAACGCTTGTTAGATCCTGCCTGCGGCTCTGGCACGTTTCTGGTCGAGGCGTTGCGGCGGTACCTGAAAGCTTCGGAGCAGATTGCGGATGAGAAAGGCTGGTCGAAGATCCTGGAAGCGCTCTGTAACGAGTATCGCATCGTCGGTTTCGATATCCATCCATTCGCTACGTTCATGGCGCAGATGCAGTTCATGCTCGTACTGATTCCCGCGTACAAGAAAGCGATGGATGAGGATCGGCATTTTGTACTGAACCGCCTGCCGATCTTCAGGACGGATTCGTTGATAGACGAGACGAAAGGAGAGACGAAGAAAGTAACGCTCGAGACGTTCGAAGAAGGATTGCAATATCTTTTGATTGATACCGGCTTGCCGGTTGAGGGCGGAAATTTGCAGATACAAATGCCGTATGTTAAGCATGTTACAGCTAACACTGATTTGCTGAACGTCGAGGAGTATTTTGCCGCATTACAGGCGGTCTTTGATACCGTTAAAAAAGCGGCGTGGGAGGAACGGTATACCGTTACGGGAACCGAGCTGGAGCGCAATTTCAAGCGATATTTGCATGATAAAAACTGGAGCGGTCTGGTTACCTATTTCAAGCCGTATGCTGAGCACTTCCTGCAGAAATTCCAAGAGCTCAAAGAGACGTTCGGCAATGGTAAGCTGATCAAATCGCTCGA
>DSCO01000052.1 GCA_011049045.1 Methanomicrobia archaeon
AAACGTTGTATTTAAATAAGCTTCTTTTCCACTCCAGTTTTGTGGGAAAAGAGAGGGGGGGGCATTTTATGGGTATCGAAAAGCTCCAGAAAGCTTATAGGAAGGGGGAACTAAACAAATACGAAACCTTTACCTAGCTTCCGTGCTTAGGTATAGCCAGATGCCAGACGCGAAGCTACTCTATGATGCGCCCGTGCGGATCAGTGGATCGTTTTTCAGCCGCCGCGCCCTCATCACGATCCTGTACATCATGCTCATCGCAGCGGCGGAGCTCGTTACGGCGTATGCCGCCGAGCACGGTGCCGTTTATGCGAAGTATGGCATCGCCTTCCATGCGGTCATCCTCTTCGCCCTGCTCGTTCATTCTGCACGCAGTATAAAAGTGGATCCCGCGACCTCACAGTTGTTGCTGGCGCTCATACTCGCACCGCTGATACGAATCCTCAGCCTTTCGATGCCCGTTGCGGAGTTCAGCTATCTCGCCTGGTTCTTCATCATCAGTATCCCGGTTTACCTCACGATCTTCGCGTGCCTGTACCTGCAGCGCATAAAGCCGCGGGACATTGGGCTTGCTTTGCCGGAAAAGAAGCATCTACCACTTGAACTCGCTATTATCGTGATCGCGGTCCCGGTGGGCATCATCGAGTATCTCATCTTGAAACCCGGGCTGCTGGTGGAGCCGCGTCTTCCCGCGTTGGTGGTGCCGGTGCTCATTATGGTGGTGTGCACGGGCTTTCTGGAGGAATTAGCCTTTCGCGGGTTGATGCAGTACCATGCCGTGCGTACCCTCGGCTTTGCGGGCATCGTGCTCATCTCCGCGCTCTTCGGCCTGCTGCATATCGGCAACCTCACGATACTTGACGTCCTGCTCGCCGGCAGCATCGGCTTCATCTTTGCACTGGTGGTGCGGAAGACCGGGTCAGTCTATGGCGTGAGTATATCACACGGTATTATCAATTCGACCCTGTTCCTGTTCGCACCGGCGTTTTTATGAGTAGAGTAAGTGCTCGTATCCGCGTTGGTAGCGGTTAGCTCGATCGAGTGCGCTGCGCGTGATCATCGATCGGCCATTGCGCATCAGGTGCGTGACGATCTTCTGGGCAATCGTGCTCGCAGTTCGGGATAGAAGATAACGGCCAGCGGAGCGAGAAAGAGCAGAACGAGCATGAGCCTCCTGGCGTTAGAGCCTTTGGCGAGCGACCAGAAGAGGCTTTGCTCCGGGCGCTGCACTTCGAACATACAGGGGATGATCTCGGCCATGAACTCCCGGGAGACCGTGAGGATCCCGTCATAGGAGCTGCCGGTGGGTGCAAGTGCCTCGACACGGACCATCGTGATGGTATCAGAGCTCAGAGGTGGCTCCTTTACGTAAAAGTAGAGCACGACCCGGCGTTCCGTGACCCTGCCCGTATCGGCCGCTTGCTTCGTGACCACGAGCTTCTTCACCGGCAGGATCGTCTCGTTACGCCTTGCCGCGGGTGCAGAAAACCACGGGTCTTCTACCCAGCTCGCATTGGATATCGTTACGATCTCATTGCTCGCGCTCTCGATCGTATAGCCCAGCGCGGGATAGCAGACAATGGGCGGGTGAAAGCTTGACCGATTATAGGACTGCATGATGAGCAGGAAGATGGGCTGATACAGCTGCGGGTGCGAGTACGCGCGCATGAGCATCACATCGGCACCCAGCTGCTCCATCAGTCGTGCGGTATCATAATCATAGCCCGACCACTCGCCGATCTGCCTGGGAAATGCCTGCAGATGCGCGGTATTGCCCAGATCCAGCTTCGTCCGCACCGGCAGTTCATAACTCGAGGCATACGAGAGCTCCGTACCGATCATCGTGACCCGTTTAGCGAGGATCGTGGAGGGTGTGGAGCAGAGCATGATAATGACGAACGCGAGCATCAGGAGCCCGATGATCTTCGCATAGTCCTCGAAGAAGTCTCCAGCGGTTGCGGGTTCTTTTCCGGTTACCATAGCTTGGCGGCCTACCTGACTCCTGGATCGATCAGACGCGGACCTTACAGCCCGTAAGAATACTGAGGCCGATGAGGCATATAAAGGCGATAATGAAGAGCAGCGGGCTGAAGAGCGTGTGGTAGAACCCGGTTGCGGTCTCCGCGCCGTAACGGTGCCCGATGAGGAGCAGCGCGGTAACGCGTGTGATATTCGCGAAGAGCGCGATAGGCACGGCGCTGCAGAACAGCGCGACCTTACGGTACCAGGCGCACTGGAGCAGGACCGTGAAGAGCGCGGCGAGTGCGAGCAGCGCGATGAGCGAGTTCATGCCGCTACAGGGCAGTCCGATGGTGAAGGCCGCGTCCGCGAGATAGATCTCTGCACCGACCCGGGTAACGGGTATACCGAGCAGCGTGAGCAGCGCGGCGGGATAGCGTGCGGAGAGTGCCTGGAGCTGGTAGCCGAGCAGATCCAGGAACTCTGCGGGCAGTGGAATAGCGAACATGAGGTACGCAATGGGGAAGAGCAGCGCACGCATCAGCGGTTTCCCGTAAAAGAAGAGTACCAAGCCGCTCAGGGTGAAGAGGAACGAGAGGGCCATGAGGAACGGGAAGAGGGTGATGAACCCGGCGGTGTACAGGAACAGCCCAACGGCGAAGACGATAAGCCCCTTCTGGTACGGTGCGGGATCGCGAACCTCGGACGGCTCAAAGGTGCGGAACGCGCGCCAGGTGAAGAAGCCCGCGATGATCATGACGAGGAACCCGTGCGAGTAGTACGGGTCGTTGAGCCAGGCGCGGACGAGCCACTGGAAGGTGCGTGCGTAAAGGAGCGCGAGGATGAGCAGGATAACGAACGGCGTTTTTGGGAGCTTCATGGCAAACGGTTCTCGCGGTTTAGTAAGTACTTACCCAAAGTCATTCCTTAAAAAATAAGCTTCGGGAGTAGTAAGGGGATGGACGTGTGGTGCCTGAAAAGGGGAACCGCCGAGTGATTCTGTTAAACGAGCGAGCATCTGCAGTGTCTGCTGATGGCGGAGTTCGCGCGACTCTATAGCTCACCACGTAAGCGCGCGCAGCTACCGGGCTTCAGTCTGCCGAGGCAGAGCGATCTGGAGAAGAATCCACTTTCAAGGCTATCAATAAGACGATTCATTTGTCGTATACTTGCGTCGTTACTGTAACCCTCTGACGTATGGAGTCATTCGTTCGCGAAGTTATCGCTGCTTTCCGCGCACTTTTGCTGGCGCACCTCACGGTACGAACGAAGATATCGGTAGATTCAGGCGGCTTATAACTGCTCAAGATATCGTACAATGTACCGTGCAAATTCTTCGAAATCAACTAGATTTGCGTGCAAGATCTCGCAAAGCATCTCCAGATCGACCTCTGCGTACATATGCACCAGGATATTTCTGAACTTCGCAGCCTCGCTGAATCGCGCGGCAAACGCTTCGGGTAGAATGCCCGCCTCTCCGAGTATTTCCAGTACCTCTCTGTATGTCTCCGGTTTTCGTAAGCCACGTGCTGCTATGAGATACTCGCCAATATCCAACGACGATTCTATCGCGAGCTGTAAATTTCGCTCGATCGCCGAGCGCAGTTCATAGTCCTCTTCCAGTCGTTCCGTGGATAGTGACTGATATGATCTCAAGAACTCAACATACTTCTGCATGTTCCTGAGCTTTCGGGCTATCTTCTCTCGGTCGTCCATCCATACGTTCTCCTAAATGCTACCTTCCGCAACTCCTTTCAAGTACAACACGGTCCATCTCGTCTCGTAATACCGCCGATCGAGGTACCTCGAGAGTATACCATGCTCAAACGCGATCTTCTCACTTCTATCACGGACAAGCAGCGGATAATTCGCTTTGATGATCTCATACGTGAGTGAGAGCGGTGCGCCGTTCATGATCACCAGGTCGATTTTATCAGTCCTCAGGATTGCCGTCAGATCATCCAGCAATTTCAGGTGGAGCTTAAACCGCGCGCGCTTACTCAGCGAGTCATCCAGCAGAACGCCCAGATCACTATCGCTCAACGGGCCTGCGCGGCCTGCCACGAGCGAGCCAAAACGATAGGCGAGCTTGACCTGCTCCTGGCTCAGAAAATACTCCACGAGCTTCTTATCCTGGGCAGTTAGCTCATCGTCCATCGCTCCCGAATCACCCCTGAGTAACTTCTATCTAATCCCCGTGTTTACCGAGCCTTTCGTATCCTACGTATGGTAGGTAATAAATAGCCGTACTTCTAAATAACGGTCGTTACCCGGCGCACCGTCAGATCTTCCTGATCTCCGTTGGTTGGCCATCAGCTCATGCGGTATAACGCCCTCGTTCACGAGACTACCGTCGTCATCATGTTCGCATCCGCAAACTGCCACCGCATGTTTTGTATCGCTCCAGGGCGTATAGGAGTGACATGCCTCTGCCGTATCCGGTGCAGCTCATGTACTATGAGCTCTTACATACAGTGCTTTCTGACTTTCCAGAGCAGGTTCGGGAACGGTTCTTCGTTATGGGCGCGATTGTGGGGGCGCAGGGTATCGCTAAGTAAGGGAGGGACCGCGAACTCCAGGCTTGGTTTGGTAGGTTGGGCCTTTCAGAGCGTTTATATCGGTCTACCTGCTACCAGATAACCACTCATTCATGGACAAAGACCGCGAATAGGTGTCCCCCACTCCGCAAATTAACCCATAGGTAGCGCTTCAGGGAGGAGCTCGCACAGAAATTCCTTCTCCAGGTCCAGGACACTATCATACGGGCCCGAAACAGAGAGGAGCGCGGAGATACGAACCATGGAGATCGCATCACTGCCAAGCGGGCGCTCCTTCACATAGAAATAGAGCACGACCCACCGTTCGTTACACCGTCTCGCCAGTACCGGATGAATGCTTGGTCACCATGAGCTGGTCACCACGAGCTTCTTTACCGCGATCGTTGGTGACGTGGAGAACACATCGCGGCGTTCCATCCAGCGTTCCGCAGCTCAAAACCCTCCTCCTCGATCGTATAGCCCACCGCGAGATAGGAAGACGCGACTCGCAGTTTATAAAGCGATGCAAGAGGCGGTGTAGGCGGCAACGGATATAGGCGCGATGATCTTAAAGGATGAAGGCAAGCTTCCGCAGGATGACTATACGAACATAGCGCACCTCTTTACGCTGGGCATTCTTGATGATCATGATAAAGCGGCACTGAATGAAGCAGATTGGTTACGGAACCGATTGGTGCACGGTTATAATGGCGTGAATGATGCGCTGGCTCTGGAATCAATTCAGGGACTCTTAGTGCCACTGGAGCGTTATGTGAAGAAGGTAGCGGCATGGGTGAAGCAGCGAGCATAACGCAGGATTTCGCATTTCTGGCGGATGACGACGAGATACTTGCCCTGCTCCTCTTCGGCTCAGGTGCACGAACAGGTGCGGACCTGCGGAGCGACCGGGATATCTGTATCGTTGCGCCCGAGCTCTGCGAGCCACGTACCCGACTGGTGCTGTTACGGGCCATTTTCAAACGGCTGGATGTATCAGGGAAGCGTTATGATCTCTGGTTCTTTGAAGAGCTTCCGCTCTACCTGAAGATCCAGGTGATTGAGCATCATGCGGTTATCTGTTGTCGTGATTTACCCGCGCTGTATGAGTATTTCTATTTTTACCGGCGGTTATGGGGCAATCAGAAGCATCATCAGGACTTAGAGAAACGGGAACTACTGGAACTACTTGATACCGTCTGATGTGCCTGCAAAACAGTATGGCACCTTAACGCCGCTTATTCAGAGCGCACCAGGGCATTGCCGTGCTCTCGTGTGCACGGACGGTGGCTTGAACCGGGGCTTTCGTGTTCTCGTTTGAATGATCCTCGATCGAGCGTCACGCCATCTACTGATT
>DSCO01000053.1 GCA_011049045.1 Methanomicrobia archaeon
GCGGAGTATTACCAGTACATCGCTTCCCTCGTCGCAACATGGCGATTGCAAGGAAAGGACATCTACAACGAGCTGCAAACGTTACTCACACAGGAGCTCTGTCTACAGAGCTAAACAAATACAGAAGGACAATTACCACCGCTTTGCGTTTACCGCTGGCCAGGGCTTCGGGATCGGCGAGATCTGGTTCCTCGCGGATCTTGTCGCGAAAACGCCGCAGATCGCGTCACGGCCATAGTATCTGCTCGGCGGGTTCATCACCGAGCGTTTTGTGGTCTGTTTTCTCCACGGCGCCTTTGTGCTCATCTCTGTGCACTATCTGATAACGGGTCAATTCCGTGGTATCCTGTATGCCATGGGCCTGCATTTTGCCGTCAATTTCCCCCTTTATCTGGCGTATATCACGCGGGATTACATCGCAACGTATATCTGGCAAAGTATCCTCGCGTTCTACGTGATCATCTTCGCGCTGGTGATGCTCGTACTGACTTCACGAATCATCAGCGGGAAGACACGCAGGCTCAAACCGCAGGGATAACGCGCAGATCCCCCTATCGCCCCACGAACTCCGGCTTACGCTTCTCCAGGAACGCTGCGAGCCCTTCGCGCGCATCCTCCGTTTGAAACGCGGCCTCGAAACAGTGCGCCTCGTACTCCAACGCCTGCATCAGATCGAGTTCCAGGCCGGTATTCACGGCAGCCTTGAGTAGCCCCAGCGCTACCGGACTCTGCGATCGTAATTTCGTGAGCAGCCCGTCAACCGTCCGTTCAAGTTCATGCACCGGAACGACCACATTCACGAGCCCCAACTGAGCTGCTTCGGCTGCATCGATCCGTCCGCCGGTCAGAAGTAGCTCCATCGCCTTCGTCTTACCGATCAACCGCGGCAGACGCTGCGTACCGCCGCAACCGGGAATCAATCCCAGTGTCGTCTCCGGCAACCCAAAAACAGCCGTTGCCGCGGCGATCCTGATATCGCACGCCAGTGCCAGCTCCAGCCCCGCGGCCAGGCAGAATCCGTTTATCTTCGCGATCACCGGCTTTCGCATCGCTTCCAGATCGTTGAAGATCCGCTGGATCCGCCGGGACAGCGCCCCTGCCGCTGCAGGCGTCATTGTGCTGAGCTCGGTCAGGTCCGCACCGGCGCAGAAGGCCTTCTCGCCTGCGCCCGTGATCACCACTACACGTACCGCCGGATCGATCGCTGTATCCCTAACGATCAATTCAAGGTCACTCAGAAGACGATCGCCCAGGGCGTTCAATGCCGCTGGTCGGTTCAGGATGATCGTCGCGACCTCGTCCCGCTGCTCCACTACGGCAGCTTTCGTCGCCTCAGGCTCGGATGGCATAGCTCAGTCCCGTCCAGGTGATTGGTTTAAGACGAATAATCGTAGAAGCCTTTCCCTGCTTTTCGGCCCGTCCAGCCCGCGCGCTCCATCTGCACCATCCGGAGCGCGGGCTTGAAGCGCTCGCTTCCGGTCTCTGCGTACATCGCTCTGAGCACTGCGGCCACGATATCGATCCCGATCAGGTCAAGGAGCTGGAACGGGCCCATCGGCCAGTTGAAGCACAAATGCGAGATCTTATCGATGTCCTCGACCGACGCGACCCCTTCCTCGTGCATCCGCACCGCTTCGTTCATCACCAGGCAGATCATACGGCTTACAACGAACCCCGGCGAGTCCTTCACCTCGATCGGCTCCTTGCCCAGCGAGCGCACGAACTCATCGGTCAGCTTTACCGTCTCCTCGGAGGTCATCAGCGATTTGATGATCTCAACGCCGTGGATAAGCGGTGGCGGGTTCATGAAGTGCGTCCCGATCACCTTATCTGGTCGCCGGGTAGCCATCGCCAGGGCAATGATCGGGAACGTCGAGGTGTTCGTGGCGAGAATAGTGTGCTCCGGGCAGATGCGATCCAGGTCCCCGAAGAGCTGTTTCTTCAGCGGTAAATCCTCGTATGCCGCCTCTATAACGAAATCAGCGTCCTTTGCACCCTCTTCGAGGCTCGTCGTCGCTTTTGCGCGTAACGCGCTCATGATACGGGCCACATCCTCGTCCGTTATCCGCCCTCGTTTCACGAAGATCGCGAGCCCGCGCTCTATGTTCTTCAACCCCTTTTCCAGCGACGCTTCACTGCGACTCACTACCGCGGTATCATAACCCGCCTGCGCGCAGATCTGCGCCAGACCACTCCCCATCACGCCGATCCCCACCACACACACGGTTCTTATGGCCATGGCTCTTCCTGTTTCCTTTATCTAGCACTCGATAACGGAGAATATCGGACAGGTA
>DSCO01000054.1 GCA_011049045.1 Methanomicrobia archaeon
ACAGGAAAGGGTGAGAAGAACAGAGAAAGAACACCGTGCATGGCTGAGGGCATCACAGATCATATTTGGAACTGGAAGGAATTATTGATGTTTAAGGTAAGCCACGAAATTTAGGACATTACCAAAATTAGAGAGAATATCGCTCAACGGTCATAAAAAGATCTTTATATGTCGACTATATTTTACTTTGCTTAAACCAATCGTAATTTATAATTGCTGCGTGACAAATTGTGTCTCCGAAAAATGGTGAAAAAATCATTATTATCCGTTCTTACAAGTAATTCTTCATCCGTATTAATGTTCTGGTACGCATAATCATTAGATTTCATTATATTCGCATTCTAACGTACTTTCTTCGCGCAGCTTCCACCATCTCGCCAATTCCCCCGCTGTAGCTATCCAAGCACCCTTTTCTTTACAAACCCGAATCAACTTTTCGTAGACCTCAGCACACTGTGGATATTCATCAGTATTAAATACGGTATGGTGCCAGAGCAGTGTTAAAACGCCCCCGTAGTTCTTCACTTCAGTAACTACCTTTACACATGATTCCCATGCAGTTACACCTGAATTGGTTGTAAGGGATATGTCCATAATTGCCAGCGGTATCTCTAAGAGAGACAATTCTTCGTTGTCGTCAGTCGGATGAAAAGGAAAACTGGTCCCCCATTTAAAACCTATAGCTTCGCCGCCTTTGAAGCCGAGCGAAGTATCATATTCCAGTCCAATGCTTTCGTGATACTTCCAGGTTTCTGGTATCATTAAATTCAGGTGATGCTGCCGTATCCCGTGTACCGTACTTCCTAACGTCTCTTCCAGATAGTCTTTCTCCTTCTGTAATTTCTCTTTATCTCTATAAGAGTCATACGAACCATGGAGTCCTATCTCCCAGCCGTTTGCAGCGAGATCTTTTATGAGCTCAGCGATTTTTGGGTCTCGAAAATCGTACCTCCGTGCATAATGGATCCACGTTGCCGGCTTAAGCAGGTTCACGTTTGCCGTCTCGTTCAAGAAGAAGAACGTGGATTTGACGTTGAGTGCGTTCTCAATCCTCATGATCTCCTCAAAGGTCCAGTAGGGGTTCCTCCCGGTAAGCTTGTCGGTGAAAAAGGTGGAGAGCTGATACCATCCTCTCCGCAATTCGCCGCGTTTCAGATGTTTCAGAAAACGCGTGAAATACTGGTAGGTTTTCCTGATCTCGTCGACGTCATGCGTTAAACATACTGCGAACTTCTTGCCCTCAGGCCAGAATGCCTTGTGGACTAACGGTACACCCGATTGCGCGCAGGCATGGCGTATAAGATCAAACAGCTCTTTTTCGTAGATATCGACAATCGGTACCGTTGAGAATATACGCTGCTTCTGGGTATCGATTTTCAACAAGGCCGCCTCAAACTTACCAGATAAAACGAAACCAATTTCTCTGAAAATGTTAAAATCCAGTTCTATTCCGTTTTCTGAATAGTTAACGGTATTTTTGAGGCTAACCTCTTCAGTTTCATTCTCAATCCTCTGCAAAATGCGGTGCGCAATCGCTTCATCGCCCAGCTCTTCATCTGGAACAAAAATACTGAATTCACTTCCGCTGGTATCATCTCCATTTATAATCACTTTTCCTGATTTCATACGAATTGTTGGTGACAATAGGCCGTAGGTTTGCACAAAATGAGTAAAGCCATAGGTACTGTAACGATCAGGATGGTCAGAGTGTAATGAGATCATTTATTAGTTAGTCCCTTTACTCTGTTGCTGCTGCTTATATCCAATAAAACTTTCTGGATATCGTTCGATGAAGTCGGTCATCCACGCCGTTACGTCTATCTTATCTTCCAGGAGTTTCTCCCTCTTCTGCTGCCATTTCTTTTTTGAATTCGTATCCTCTAAAATGCTCATCGCCTTCTCCAGAGCGTGTTTCTGGTCGGGATAGAAGCACAACAAATCGTATGTATCACGTAACTCCAGGAAATTGCCTGAGAAGTTACCGGTTGCAATCCCTTTGGATGTCGATTCTATATGTATCGCCGGTGTTCCCAGTATCGCCGCTTCCGCAGCCATCGTGCCGCCTTCGCCTATATATAAATCCGCATAATACAGGAGAGAAAGCATCTGCTCCGGTGGAACAGCTAATCTATATTGCTCGAGTTCAGTACTAAGTTTCCGCTCGGACGTGATAAAAACGCGTCCGTAACGTTCAAGCGATTTGATGAACTCTAATGCCGATCCTTTATCAATACCCATTAAATGAACATCATGAGATGCGCCCCACGAGATGAATCGTAGAATGATAAACTGATCATTACGTGAGAGACCCATTCCCGCTAAGACGGTATCATCGGGCGCGAAATACTTCGGATGGAGATAGGCAAGTTCATGGTAGCCATTATACCGGACATGTTTTTGGGGATTGAGTCGTTCTTTAAAGCAGGCCGGTGTGCAAATAACATTTGTAAAAGGGAATGTCAGTTTACTGCTTAATCTCACGTGTTCCGTATCGGTAAAAGTTATCGAGGGCTTTCTTAATAATTTCCCTACCTGGGCGATATACGGATCATGGACACCAACCAAAATATTGGGAACAAATTTTTTTGCGATTCTATATAATTTATAATTTCTTTTGATCATACCAGATGCTTTACCTAACGTGGTTGCGTAATGTTCGCCTAGATCATAATAAGTGAGTCCGTAAGCATGTAATAAATTCAGGGTAACCTCCTTCTTCCTCGCGGTAACGATAACTTCGTGCCCACTCCGTTCGAGATTCCATATACAGTGTTTGAATAAATGGACATGCGCAGGATGGCCGATGTCAATTAAGACTCTCATTTGTTTGCGTTAATCCCTTCAGGTTGTTACTGCACCATCATACGATTTTTTCTAACGCTATTTTGAGATCTGAATAATCTAATCCATGCTTTTCGAAAATGTCCTGTAACACTTGCTCGGGAACGTCTCCCTCGTTATTTAATCGCTCTAACGCTTCTGCCCGCGTTAATTGATGATCCCGTATCAAACTACTCAACCCGTCATCTTTATCATTGAATCCAAGCGTCTTTTTATACAGATAATCCTTTAATATCGCTATTTCACAATCGCCGCGCCAGGTTGATTTAATGCCCGGGTATTCCCTCCAGTTTAATTCAGTCTTGATTGTTCTAAGTATCTCATTCTCACGCCAATGTAAGTGTGCATGAAATGGTGAAATTTGTGTTATGCCCATTTTCTCCGCTAGTTTTTTCCGACCAGGATAGAAATAGTAATAGAATTCTTTGCCTTGTGTAATTAAAGAATCGCTATTCATAATCCATTTTGGATTCCTTACTATCTGGTATAAATACCCTGATACAAACGAGCTCATCCCACCATTTGGATTAACTTTCATAATATTAGTTTTATAGCCCTGACCCTCAAAAGGCGTTCCTCCACTAATAATTAAGGGGATATTGTTGTTCTTTGCCAAATTTAAGATTCCAACAGTTATGCCCAGCCTGCATCCTGTGCAAAGCACGCCGATCATCGCTGCCGAAGGTCTTCGCATCCATGATTTGATGTGGTGCTCAAAGCATTTTTTTTAGATAGACGTGCTCTTCAATAACTAGGTTCACCTTTAAAATATCGCACATGTTTTTCATATTCAGTTTCGTCTGTTCGGGAATAACGCCATTATCAACAGAGTATGCGAGTACTCTTAGATCCATCTCTTTTACAAGATAATATAAAAGGTAAGAACTATCCCTTCCGCCACTTATGCCAATTACACAGTCATAATCTTTATTCCTATCGCTTTTTTTAGTATTAGTAAGAAAAGAGTCTATTTCCGCTTTTAAAATATCTTTACCAAGATATTCCCGCTCCTTATAAGCAACACAATGATTGCAGACCCCTTCTTCATTAAAGGTTATCCCGGGATAATTTCCCGGTAAAATACAGTTTGAACATCTTTTCATGGTTGTGCTCCTTCAGTTATCAAGGACGGTATAAGATAACTATCAAACATTTGAGAGTTGATGCCATTGCCGTGTGAGGTTTTGTACCATTCGTATTCCGGAGTTGTTTACCAGGTATGTTTTTATCAACTCAACCGATCCAGGCAGTGATAAAACTCGACGAACATGCCCGTAATACAAAAGCGGGTTGATGATCCGTCCATAGCTCGTCGAATAGGCGATTGGGAGGGAAAGAGAAAATCACCGTATTACCCACCGTATCACTTCGAACACCTCGGCGTATTCCGTATTGATCTGCACCCCGCGGGTCCGTGCAAGGCTCCGTATGAACTCCTCACTGAGGTATGACCGACCCTTCTGCGAGTCGTAGCAGTGCAAGGCCGCGATCTTCTTCTGCACATGCGCCTCGTTCAGCAGCACGAACGCGGTCGTATCAAACGTGATGTTGTTCCAGGGCTGCTCATAGCCCAAAATCGTACAGCCCTTGAACGCACGCAGCGTTTCCTCACGCGTTACCCGGTGGTCCTGATGGGTATCGTAAGACGACGGCGTGAAGACCACCTCCGGCTGTAAATGCTCACGGATATCGATTAAGGTATCCAGTATCTCCTGCCGCAACCGCGGGAATTCGCGCACTTCATAATCGTATAACAGCAAATTGCTGCGGGGTATACCCAGTACTTCAGTCGCTCGCTTCACTTCCGTCTTCAGGATGTCGCAGGGATACGCTGCTGGAACTGACTTCTCACAGCACGATAAGGCGACATAAAAGAGCTCCTTGCGCTCGGCCGTAAAGCGCGCGACACTGCCGCCGCAGCCCAGTTCACCATCGTCCGTATGCGGGCTCAGGATCAAAATTCTCGTGAACATCTGCTGCTGCTCCTGGGTTCCCAAACGCCCCGGGGGCTCGCTCATCCGCATTCACCTGCTTGCGCTTGCTCACCGAGCACGTTCAGGTTTTGATACAGATTGAACAGGCGCGCATCACCGTGAATCACCGCACGAGGTATCAGGTAAAACGCCTGGTTCGTCAGTTCAGCATCGATCAGTGCCCGCTTCCAGTGCGCGAGAAGCGCCTCCAGGCCCACAGAAACGAGGAGATCAAGGAACGAGGGCGTAACCGCGAAGCAGCGTGATGCGGTCTTCAGCTGTGTATCGAGGCTTAAAGAGCGCCCCTGATACTTCTGTAAATCCTTCTTCACCACTGTTCCACCGCCCGATTGCTCCAGATGGTTGATCTTCACGGCAAGTTCTGCTTTTGTGGCTGCTAACTGCGTTAGAAGTGGCTGCGCATCGCCATAAAACGTATCCTGGGCCAACCCTGAGCTGCGCTGTAAATCCTTCAAAACAGTCCGGTGGGCGGGACCTACATAGTAATCACGGCCGAGCCATGCGACCGTCAGCGGCACGGTGAACCTGAACTCACGCGCGAGCTTATCTGAAATTAACCCGTATCTGAGACCACCGCCTGCTCCTGAGACGAAGAGCGCGGTGCCCAACCCTTCCGAAAAGACGAGATTGCGCGCCACGGCGTTAGGACTCATGCGGTCATAACGGTCTGCGAGCTCTGCAAACGGCAACTCGTACTGCTCCCTGCAGACCGGGCAGGTACCAGCGTACCGCTCGTTAGCGGGCGGTCTCGTGTGGCTGCCAGAGAGCGGTACCTTTCCACCGCAGCCGCAGTGATACCAGAACGGCACGGATTCCTCGCTAACGGTGCTGATATCCTCCAGGCCTTCTTCCTGTATGATTTCAGTATACCGCTGGTTGAAGCGCTCCCGCTCGGTGAGGAGCCGTACCGACTCGTCCATAAAGATGCCTGCGCGCTGCACGTCGGAATATCTGAAGAACAGCACCTGCAAGCTCAATAAACGATTACAGATGCGGGAAACCAGAAAAGCGTTCAGATCCGCAAAGTTAGTGCTCAACGCGTAACTCCGGGCCATCTCGTCGAATACCTGATCGAGCTGAGCCATCGCATCGTCGCGCGCATGTACACGATCGTGATAGAACGTCCGTATACGTTCGAGTTCCTTTAACCAGGTTTCATCCTTCGGCTTTTCGGTGCACGCAAACCGCTTCCAGCGGTCCTTGCCCGATATCGAGAAGCCGATCGTCTCGAAACCGTCCCGTGAGTTCGACGGGATCCTGTTCTGGTAGAGCCATTTCGCGGTGCTTAGATTGTGATCGGCAAACCCGAAGAGCGGTATACAATCCCGCCCAGAGGCTGCCAGGTGCTGCGCAAAAAAATCGAGCAAGAATACCTTCTTCCACACGCCGGCATACGGCCAGAAGTTCGGCTGGTGCCCTGATTCCAGCACGATCGTTTCCTCTTCTGGTAGTGCCGTCGTGAGAAGCGCTTGTACTTCGCTATGAGTTCCTGCAGCTCGATGGAACGTTTCAGCTATTTCCCTGATTCGCGCTAAATTCGCACGCTGCGTATCGCTCAAGGCCGGCCGTGCTTTCAAAAGACTGAGGAACTCCTCAGGGCTCATTGCCGTTTCCCTCGCCTTTTACGCGCCTCGTCGTCGAACTTCGTCGTCGTCGCTCAAGATACGCTAAGACAAAGAGTTCCAACCGCCAGAGCAAAAGAGCTGCCCCGGTAAGCGTCAGTAGCGCGAGTACAATATTCACCGCGGTCGTTGGTATGTGCAACGCCAGATCAATGAACAGGGTGGTCAAGAGAGCCGCAACGATGCTGAGTGCGCCGGCAAAGCCGAGGCGTTCGACCACACCCAGATCGTCCTTCTGCGGAAAGAGCGCGAGCGTCAAGGCATACCCCGGCACCAGCAGGAGAAACAGAAGACCAAAAACGATCCTGAGCAAACCCAGCAGGTCTGAGATCATTCCCGTCCTGATACGTTCGTTGAATCAGCAGAAGGATAGTCTTCACTCAGAAGCAGGTAGTACAGTACGGGCAGTAAGATGACGGCAAAGAGTACCCAGCCTAGATGTGAATGCGCCAGCATCATCGTGTCAAAACCGTAATAAAAACCGAGCGCCACTAATACCGTAACGCGTAAGAAATTAGCAGCGTACGAAGCGCCGGTTAAAATGAGCAGGAATTTTATAAAGTCGCGACGCGTAAAACGATGCAGAACGATAGAATACGCCAGCAGTGTGCTTATAATGAGGAACATCGAATACCACCCGAAACAGGCTAGATCCATCTTTAAGGTCATGAACTCCGTACCATGAACGTCTATGAGTCCCAGCGTATCAGGTACTAAAGAGAGCTCCAGCCCGAATAGCCGCAGAACATAAAAAACGGGTAACAGAACAGCATAATGACCGTAGTAAAGCGGCAGGCCGATGCCCAGTCTCGTCGGTACCACATAGATGATCATGAAGAAAGCAATGAAAAAAGAGGACAGATAAGCGCTGAAGAGCCCGATATCCCTGACCTGCTCGTTCCTTACGCTGGCGAGTATGAGTGATACACCAAGTAGTAAAACCATTGAATCCAGCGTCTGTAATGTGGACTGTGTATAATAGTTATACAGAAGATCGGCGAATAGCAACGTCGCACCGAGAAGCAGAAGGATACGCCGGTTGTTCTGTTTTCGGGCGATTCGCCGGTCAGTGCTCAATTTAATGAGCATGAGCACAGAGAGCGCGAAAAAAGCTGCTCCCAGGTATGCAGAGCCGTAGGTCAGCTCGATAAAACCGGCAATGATAAAAATGAGGAAAAGCACCAGAAGCAGTTTCTGGCTTTTATTCACGTTCTTTCCGGTTTCTCTGGCTGTTGCCATTCAGCTACCCCCAAAAATACACACACACACAAAAAAAAAACGATAAGCGTGTTAGTGCCGTAGTGTGTTCGTATCGCCGTATAGTTCTGAAATGGTGTGAGTCTCGTAAGTGCTTCCTGCACCGGTTATCTGAACTCATGCTATGCCCTTCCACCCGGTGCCTCTACAGCCTGGCGCCAGAGACCCACAACGGAATTCAGCTGATGCATCAGGATCGTTTGGTTACGTACGTACGTACGTAGGTACGTACCGCAGACCCCTGCTCGTGCAGGTCGCGTGGCAAGGTTTATAACCGCGAAGATATCCTTTTAAGATGGGTGTATGGCGCATGACGCAGGAGATGGACAGGCTCATTGAGAAGACTATTATTATTGCGATCATACTCGGCGTGGTGGTAGCTGCGTATCTTATCTGGGTCGCGTCACAGGAGTCATATTCCGCACTCTATCTCTATCCCGACTCGTATACAAATTACGTTGAGGCTGGTGAGACCATCTCATTTGTTTATGGCGTGCAATCCTTTGAAACAGAGCGAACAAGGTATATCTTGCTGATCTACGTGGGCAACGAGTTGCGAGACACAAAGGAATTCTGGCTTGATCGCGAAGCAATTCATGAAGAGACGCAGACCATAACCCTGCCCGAAGAGATTGACTTCCCCCTTAAAGTGCAGCTGCTGCTCGAGGCAAATGGTAACTCATATGACGTCCATTTCTGGTTAAAAGAGAAGTCCGTGTGATCTGTTGCTGTCATCTATAACCGCTGGATCGTATCAATGTTACCGGTGCGCCGTATAATGCACGATAAAAAAACGATACTCGTGGCCCGGTAAGGACGGTGTTGTCAGCATCCTAAATTCGCAAACCCCCGGTTCCAAGCCAGAACACATAATCCTGCTCCTGTAACCATGCCCGTAACGACGGCGCCCATGCAAAGACGCCGCGATCGCCCGTGCTCAATAAGGCACGAGCCTTCTCATAGCCGCGCTGCAGGATGCGCGTGCCCCGGGTCGACTTCAATATCGACACAAGAGCCGCTAACTTCTGCAGGAGCTGCGCATTCACGATCTGTCCGTACCTCTTCGCATAGGCGGTCGCGGTCATGACTAACGCCTTCTCTAATCGGCTCAGTCGCCGCCAGTTGCCGTTCCGTACGCCTTTCCTGAAACTCGCCTGGAGTTCAAGATACTGGGTGTTCTGCATGCGTGCCCTGCTGCTTATCTTGCAACGGTATAGTATAAACGTGAAGAATAAATAAAGCACCATACGGGCTTTGTGTTCGTACCCCGGGTTCGGGCATTCGGTTCTTCTCGTGCACCGCGAGCGGTCTGCTGCTCTGCAGGAGGTTCCTTGACGGTAACAACTTAGAAACTACTCGCATAATAAGGTATCGATTCCACCCGCCTGCGTGGGCTTGCGTAGACAGAGGATTATACCAGATAAAGCGGATAAAGGAAAACGAGCAGCAAAAAGCAGTGGCCGAATATGGATTCGATTATGCTCTCAGAACGCGGGATAGCTTGCAACGTGCAGCGATAAAAACAGTAAGTACGTGTTACTGGGTCGTCTGCACAGTTGCACGATTGTGCGGTAAGAATTCGATTGAACGGCTTTCACGGGGAGAGTGGGGCGGCATCCAGGGACAGTGGATCCAAAAAGGCCAATCTGCTGAAGCTCGTGCGGAGTTCAGCGCGTAGCTCACTATCTGTAGCGCCGCAATCTGGTACGATCTCCCACCTGCACCAGATCACCGATCGGCGTGAACGCCACATCGTCCCAGTAAACCGTCACATCGAGATACTCCACCGATTCCGCAGCATAAACGCGCAGGGTCACGGTCGTATCGCCCGCGGTGAGGTACACGGGAACCTCAACCAGGCGCCAGCCCGATTTCACCCGTGGCACGGTACGCTTGATCCACTCAGCTTCCCACCAGTCGTATCGTGACTGCACCCAGTCATTAAAAGCTTCACGGGTCTTGATATGCTCATTCCAGATCCAGTACGGGCCCACAAACTCCTCCACCACCCAGCCGGTATAGCCCGCATCGCGCCCTGAAACGTCATCTGACCAGACGACCTCGTCATTCACGAGCACCTGCTTGATCAGCTTCTTACCTTCAGCCGAGGTCGTTTCATACGTATCGCGGACCGTGAACGATAAAACCGCAACACCGTCATTCGCCACATAAACGTCCTGACTCAGCGCGGCATAATCGCCGCTCGTCAGCCGGCCACGCTGCGTCATGCCATAGGAGAACGGTGGTGAGGTATTTTCGTGCGCGTACAGCGCGCTGTCAAAATGGCCGCGGGACGCAAACGTCCACCACCCGATCGAGCGCATATCACCGTTATCCACCACGGGCAACGGCTCGAGGCCGTACCGCACCAGCGGCTCTAAAGTATTGAGATTGAGCGCGGTCGAGACCGAAAGCGCGATAAAGCGGTAAGGCTTCTCACTCACGCGGCTCTTGAAGAGCAGGAATTCGAGCTGCTGGGTACTGCCGACCCTATCAGAAGTGAAGGTCAGCGGTTGCTCCCATGTTTCACCCTGCTTCAGCCATTTGCTCCTCGTCTGAAGTACACGGCCTTCAAATCGCAGCTGGAGCAGATACTCCTGTTCCGCGCGATCATGGTGCTCTACCCGCGCGAGAAACGCCATCGGCTCGCCGAGATACAACGCGGTGGGGTACGTATCCTCCCTGCCTGCCGCATCAAGAATGGCGAACGAGGCGGGTAGCGATTCCTCGAGAAGTGCGGTGATCGGCTCGATCCGCACATCATCCCACCAGACCGTGATCGGGAAGTCTGAGCTCGATCGTTCCGCATACACCCGCAGCATCAGGCTGTTCTGCTTCGCACGCAGCGTCACCGGTAGCTTCACCTGCTGCCACGCAGCGTCACCCGCAACGTTATCCTCCCAGATCACCACGTCATTCAGCAGCACCTGCTTCACAAACGGGCCCGCACGGTCACTGGTATAAGAATCCTGCACGCTGCAGGCGATAACGACCGTAGCAGGATAGCGCGTAACCGTGAAGTCCTGGTAAATACCCGCAGAAGCGCCTGCTTCCAGACGCGTCCGGCCGGGATAGCGGAGTTCATACGAAGTCCAGGGCGATAAGTATACCGCGTCCGTTAACCCACCGGCGAAGTCCGCTGCGGTCCCTGAATAGCGCCACCCGTCTGCTGTGTCGAACTCGGCATTAAGGAGTGCAGGTAACGGCGATACCACGTAATTCGAGAGTATGCCCGTATTCGTGTGATCAACCTCCGAGGAGACCTTGAGCTGGAACGACTTATACGGCTCCTCGTCTACGTGATCTGAGAACAGCAGAAACTCCAGCTTTAAAAGCGCGCCAAGCCGGTCGGGCACGAATGCAAGTGGCTGCTCCCACCGGACGCCATCCTCCACGAACACCTCCTGGCTGCTGAGCACCGCGCCATCGAGTCGCACCTGCAGGATATAGGTCATTGGTCGGTGCTCGTTATTATCGATACGCGCCAGTACCGCCGCAGGCACACCCAGATGGAGCCTCGTGGGGTGGTAATGCTGCTCCGTGCCGTTCATATCGAATATCGCGAATGAGGTCTCCGGCTCGTTCAAGAGCACCGCCAACGGCTCCAGGCGCACGCTATCCCACCAGACGGTCAGCGGAAAGCTGGTCGCATCTTGCTTCGCATACACCCGCAGCGTGACGCGGTTCGTGCCATTATCGAGCATCACGGGGATCCGGACGTCCTGCCAGCCGTCATCGCCCGCAACATCGTCCTCCCAGACCACCAGATCATTCACCACCGCCTGCATGGAGAGGTACCCCACGCTCCGGGTTGTACGGTAAGAATCGGCGACCGTGAACGAGAGCGTGGCAAGACCTTCCGCAGACTCGAACTCCTGATAAATACCGCCCAGAGCACCCGTGGCTATCGCGGTGCCCGAGGGAATATCGAGTTGATACGTGCTCGCCGGATATGCATCGAGTGCCACCTCGAGCGTTACCCGCTGCCCGTCACCTGTACTGAACTCAGTAGCGGTTGCCAGGTATCCAGCAGGAAGCACGTCCAGCCATAACCGCCCCGGGATTACATCCAGTTCGAAGTAGCCCGTGCTAGCCGTCAGCGCGGACTTATCGTACTGGTCGCGGTCACTGACCACCACCGTCACACCACTCAGGGGCGTCGCATTATAAAGGACATACCCGCTCACCGTGGAGACCGCTGCCGGCAACAGCTCGGGCGGTAACACTGGTATCGTCTCGTTGATCCCCGACAGTTCCGCAACGGTCCGGTTATGCGCGATGATCGGTTCGAGACCCAGGTTGCGTACCAGCGGCTCATCCGCTGTCAGCTCGAACGCCGTCTCCAGCTTCTGGTACTCGCGCGCAGTGATATCGCGCCAGTAAAAGTCCGGCATGAGCTGGAACTCATAAAAACCGGTTTCGTCCGTGATGTTCGTCCGCTCGATCCCGTAACGGTTCGTCACGTGGATCCGGGCGTTCCCGATCGCCACTCCCGTGCGGTTATCAAGCACGTAGCCACTGACCGTCGCATCCTCCACCATCTGGTAGAACTTCGTGTAATGCCCCCGGAAAAGCTCCCCGGTCCTCATAAACTGCCAGTTCGAGTCCAGCTCCATGTCCGAATTCGCGAGCACCGGCAGCTCCGTGAGCGCATAGCCACTCAACGCTGCCAGATTGGCCGGGTTGATCACTGACTCAACCCAGAAGTGCACCGACCGATACGGGCTGGTGAAAGAGCCGTCCTTGAAGAGCAGGAACTCCAGCTTCGCGTGCTGCGACACGTGCCGCGGCGTGAACTGCACGGCATCTTTCCAGGTCTCACCGTGTGACAGGCGGATCTGCTCTTCATGCAGCTGATAGCCGTCCAGCAGCACCTGCAGCGTATACGTCACCGGGGCACGCTCATAGTTCTCGATGACCACACTGATCGTGCTGGGCTCCAGCAGGTGCACCGCTTTCGGATAGGTATCCGCCTTGCCGCCCGCGCCCATGATATATAACGCGGTGTACGGCTCATCATCGATGGTGACCTTCGCATAGATCAGTATCCCGCCTACAATAAGGATCAAGCAGATCACCGCAATGATGAGCGCGCGTTTTAATGCGCTCGGCTTCTCAGCGGTTCGCCGGGGTGCCCGGCACGCTGCGCAGGAGACGCGTGGTAACAGATGCTCCCCCTTGAGGAATCGCAGAAGACCAACGAAGAAGATGAGCACCTGCGCCAGAAGCAGACCGGTGAGATCCGCACCGAGGTCCAGCGCACTCATGCTCCGGCCGGGCACAAAAAACTGGTGCAGCTCGTCCGTGACACCAAAGAGCAGGCCGGCGAGCACCGCGAAAAGCGCCGGCCGGGTGCTCACCATAACACTACGAGACGTGCGGAATGCCAGGTGCAGCAGCAGCCCGAAGACCAGATACAGCAGAACGTGCGCAATCTTGTCCGGATAGAGGTACGCGACATAAAAAGGATACATGAGCACCTCAAGCCCCACTTCCTTGAGATAGTCCACCAATCCGTACAGGAACGCGAACTCATCGAGCCCCGGAAGAGTAGAACGAGAGGAGAGGTAAAAGAGAAACGCCGCATACGCACAGGTCAAAGCAGCGAACAGGTGGTATCTGGTCAGCTTCGCCATAGTATTTTAGTGCTTATAGAATAGAGCTCTGAATTTATAAGAATGGATATGATGCAGATATCATTTTCGCATGTATTGCTTTTTCGCGGCTACCTCATGCATGCTTCCGTAACGAAAAGAGGGTTAGGTAGAATAGAAGAGAAGGGCCGAAAAAGACGCTGAGCAATGTGTGCCGCTGCCGATAGATAGCTCAAGCACAGGCACAAACCGCGCACTACTGCGACTGGCAGCGCAAAGGTCCCGAATTCGGGTATTCGGTCTCATGACTGACGGTGTTCGGGGTTCTTTTCTGATGATGACCCACCCTTCGGGAAAAGGAGGGGGGAAAGTAAAAATGATAAAAATGAGGATCGGAAAAAGGAAATCGATCCATCTCCTTTAATTTTAAATACCTTTTTTCTTGTTGCGATAGTTGAAGAACGCGAACAGCCCTATGAGTGACAGCGCGGGCAGTGCAATCGTTGTAAATTCCGGCACTTCAGTGGTTGCATTTTTCAACTCGATCACGTCATTAGCGCACCACAGGGTAAGGTGTAAGTTGGCTAAATCAGTATCCAAGGGATTGTCCAAGGCGCTTCGTGGTACACTGATTTCATAGATCCAGTTCGGACCAGATTTAATATTTGATGTGTAAGTATGAACATTATCATTGTGCCCAGAATTCACGTGAGCAATAGTCGCAAAATTTCCTCCTACAGCTCCTACAGCTCTATAATAATCGATCTCTCCGATCGCCACCCAATTAGTTGGCCATGTGGACGGCCTTTGGGTTGTGCCTGTCTTAATCCAAGTCGGATTTTTGATTACCCTTCCTTTCGTATTGCCTTGATTTTCTTGTAATACGATGGCGTAATCCGTGCCCTTTATTTCGATCCTCAAGTCGCCTATCGCCTCTTCTGGGACCGATGCGATTATAGCAATGTAGACATTGGTTGCATCACTGTCGAAATACAGCGCTTCTATATCGCAAATCTCGCCACCAGCTGGTTGGGTATGGCCGAATATCTGAGGTTCAATGTACGGTGTGTAGCTAGAGCCGGTACCCTTAATGTGAACACCTGTTCCATAATCTGACCAAATACTACTAGTCGTTACCGCTAAACCGTCACGTCGATTATCTTCCACGATCCAATCGCAGGTTGCACTACTAGGCACCCAATAATGAGCGATATCCTCGAGAGGTGGTGGAGTCACGTATCCTGTCCAATATGCCATCCCTTTGTACCATTCACCCAGGCCCCAGTCACTCAAATCGCCGTCTATGGTGGCTGGGGATGGGAAAGCCATCGCCGGTGCGGTCAGTATCGCTAACAGTACAACGAGAATGAGCGAGCCAAAATAGGTTCCTAGTTTCACTTTTTTGCTTTCACCTCCTAACCGTTCGCTTACCCCAGGGGTTTCATTCATGTTCTCCTATTGGGGCAAGACTGCCTATAAAAGGCTACGGGCTTCCGATTCGTACCTCTGGTACTGATGCAACGTCGGCAAGGCGCGGAGTGCGACCGTTCGAGGGTGAGCGCGGAGGTTGAACCATGAAGTAACGGACGCGATTAGATGATTCCGCCGCAAACCTTCGTGCCGGTTGCTGCGGAGCCTTGGCCGACCGAAGAGGCTGTCCATCGCTAGCTAGAGCTGTGCTAGATGCTGGTTAGTGGCTGGTACAGTAGGGTTTCCAGCCCTGCTGTGTTCCGGCAGGGTACCATAAGTAACAAAGTAACCTGAACGCGCTAAAGAAAGCTTGTCGGCCTCCGCCGCCCGTTTTAACGGGGTTTACGCGCTTACGGCCAACGGCACGTTCGTGCCGTTATCGTACGACTGGATCGCGGCGAGCGCGACCTGGAGTGCATATTTACCCTCCTCGCCTGACGGGCTCGGCCGCTCGCCATTCCCCACCGCGTGGAGGAAATGCTCGAGCTCGTTCCGGAGCGGCTCGCGCGGCTCTACCTTTATTTCTTCGACAGCACCTTCACGCCAGAGCTCCAGGCGCTGGTCCAGATAGTCCGCATGCGCGACCCCCTTCGTGCCGGTCACGGTGATTTTGCGTATCTTATGCGGTGTGAGCCAGTTCGTCTCCACGAACCCCGATTTCCTGCCCGCGTAGTGCAGCAGAATAGACGCGTAATCCTCCTTTATATGGAAGCTGTTGCCACCGATTGCATACACCTGCTGCGCCTGCAGCCCGTACAGGTACGAGATCTGCGAGATCAATGATAATGCCCACATCCCGTATCCGCGCGGGGTTGGGGCCCACCCGGCCAGCGGCAGGAGATCGAAAGCAGCTCGCCCAGCTCGCCACCCACCACAAGCTCCTTCAACTTCTGGATCACCGGGTTGAACCGCTCGATATGACCCACCATCAGCTTCACACCCGCGCGACGCGCAGCTTCTATTATAGCGTCCGCTCCGCTCAGGGTGTCCGCGATCGGCTTCTCCACCAGCAGGTGCACACCATATCCAGCGGCTTTCGTCGCGACTTCGCGGTGCAGGCTCGTCGGTACCGCGATGCTCACCGAATCGAGATCCTGCTGCAGCAACTGCTCGTAGTCCGTATAAGCGTCCGTGTGGTAGGCCGCGGCCACCTCACGCGCCTGCGGTTCACGCGGGTCCGCAACGCCGACCAGCTCCGCGGCCGCAAGCTCATGATAGAGCCTGGCATGGTGCACGCCCATCGCGCCCACACCGATCACGCCCACCCGTAACCGTTTCATCTTCTTCCGTTTTCCTCCCAGCGCCGGTTCTTTGCTGAATGAAGCTCCCCCCGTTCGGAAAAAGGAGGGGGGAAAGTAAAAATGATAAAAAATGAGGATCGGAAAAAGGAAATCGATCCATCTTCTTTAAGATTATTGTTTCTTCTTGCGGTAGCTGAAGAACGCAAAGAGTCCTACGAGTGACAGTGCGGGTAGTGCAATCGTTGAGAATTCCGGGATCTCTGGACCACAGTACGGTCCCCATATTTTCCCCAGATATTCGTTAGTTCCAAATTTCACAGCAAGGTCATTGTTGGATAGGTAATAATTGCCACTCAATGTAAACCAAAAGAGTGTGGGTACTCCCTTACCGATGTTTACTTCATCGAATTTTACGCCTACTATTGAGTTCGCGGGATTGATTTCATCTTGGTAATATACGGGTTGAGGTTCACCATCAATAAGCTTGTCTGGCATGCACCAAAAGGTGATCCAGTGACTGATCTCGGGGTACGCTGCTTCATTATAGTTGGTCACTCTGTAATACCAGGTCACTCCTCCGTTAGTAGCTTCAACACCCAGAAACTCTATCATATGATTGTTGCAAAACTCTACGTCGTATGCGTCTGCACACTCATCAATATAAGGATAATCCCAAGGATTGTTAGTTGGTGGTTCATTGCCGGTACTATTAGCAAATGTCAAAGATAGCGAAGCAACTAACGCAGCTACAACGATTATCGATATAAACGTTCCTCTGAGTTTCACTTTTTTGCTTTCACCTCCTAACCGTTCGCTTCCCTCGCGGGTTCATGTTATCCTATTGGAGCAACAATGCCTATAAAAGGCTACGGGCTTTTGATTCGTACCTCTGGTACTGACGCATCGGAGACGAGATGAGGAGCGCTGACGGGCGACCGTTCATCCAGGATCATGATGCGTATCCACAGGTTCAGCTGCCCGTATCGGCGGCGAATACAACCTCCGCTCAGCCTGTGCGGATACCGTGTGCGCCGCCACCAGCTGCTGCCTTCCATCACCCACCGCATCTTCGAGCGCCAGCACGCGGCGGCGTAGCGGCGAAGCGTAGAAGCGATAGCACACAGTGTACGATACATACGAACGAACCTCTGCTGACTGATCCCCTGAACTCCATCCACAGCAGGATGCCCACCTGCTACCTCTCGCTCATGCGCTAAGGTCTTACCGGTCTGCCCACTCCCGCGTACTCATCGCTGGCGTTGGCACACTGCCCGCCTGACCCAATCCACGCCACTACCCGCTTCATGTCCAGAAGAACCGTAACGGGACCGGTGCTGTAGCACAAACAAGAGATTGATTTTTAAAACCAGACAACAAATCCGGTAGTGGTGATGGGTGCTACAATACCTATCTATCGTATGGACGAGGGAGGGTTAAAGGTCGAGGAGGAGCGGCAAGATGGATGCTGCTGAGGTGGCGCGGAAATTGGCGGAGAAAAAAGCGCACATGAGGCGGGCTTTTCATGTAATGTAAGAGAACTGGGGTTATTTGGCTCTTATATCCGGGGTGAAGAGACAACAGCCAGTGATATAGATGTTCTTGTCGATTTTACCAGGGGGCACAAGGATTTTTTCAATTATATGCGGTTAAAATTTTACCTTGAAGGGCTTTTTGGACGGGATGTTGACCTTGTGATGAAGGATGCGATTAAATCACGGCTAAAGGATCGTATCTTACACGAGGTTGATGGGGTGAACCCCTGTTAGTATACAATAGGTTAAGAAACGCTATTTAAAATCACCCCCTTTTCGAAGTCAATCGGTGACCGGTACCCCAGGGATGAATGCAGCCGCTTTTTGTTGTATACGTCGTCGATGAAGCGGAAGAGGTTTTTTGAGGCGTCTGAAAAGGTCTCGTAGTCATTGAGATAGACTTCCTCATACTTTAGCGTCCGGATAAAGCGCTCAACAAATGCATTATCGTACGGGTTGCCTTGCGCTGACATGCTGATACTGATCCCGTGGGCATCGAGGCATTCGATGTACTCTTTCGAGGCATATTGAACACCCTGGTCTGAATGAGGAATCAGTCCATGCATGTTATCATTCCAACGATCTTCTATAGCCATGGTCAAAGCACGCAAAACCAGCTCTGTGTACAGGCTTCTATCTAGATTCCATCCGATACATCTCCTGCTGAAGAGATCCAAAACAACTGCCAGATATACGAATTCTCGGGGCAGCTATACGTAGGTAATATCCGAAGCCCAGACCTGATTCAGCCTGGTTATTTTCAGGTCTTTTATCAGGTTAGGATATCTCCTGAGGATATGATTGGAGTCGGTGGTTTTTGGCTTGAACCTCTTCCGAACGCACAGGAGATTGTCTTCTCGCATAAGCCTCAACACACGTTTGTGGTTCACCGTATAGCCACGGTTCCTGAGTTCTACGGTTATCCGTCTGTACCCGTATGCCGGAAACTCCACGGCGATCTTCTGGAGCTCATTTCTAACCGCTATATTCCCGCCCTTTACCGGTTCGTTCTTCGACTGCTTCTGCCATTTATAGAACCCGCATCTACTGACGTCCATTATGTGGGTGGCGTGATCTACGGATATTTGACTTCCAGACTCTTGACACTCTTTGATGACCATATACTTCACTCCAGCAGCCCCCTTTTTCGCTCCCGAATCCGGCTTTCCAAGGTCCCTAAGGCCTTTTTAAAAAACTCGTTCTCCGCGTATAACCGTCCGACCAGCCGTTCAAGTTCTGCCATCCTGGCCTGATCTTTGTATACCCGTCCGTTGCCGCTGAATGCTTTCTTTGGGTTCTCAAAATACTCAGTTTTCCACTTCACGATGAGGGACGGGTGAATCTCGTTCTCCCGTGATACCTGCGCGATTGATTTCCCCGTCTCGATGTCTCGCACTATCGCGATCCTTATCTCAATTCGCTCAGTAATTTCTTTGGTAAAGCTTTCTTTTAGTTACAAAGAACGGTTTGCTTTCTTTTACAAAGAACGGTTTATTTAAGAACCACTCAGTACGGTATGAAGAGCCCGAGCACGCAGAACGGTAGCGTGAGCGCATACATCGCGAGCACCGCCTGCCGCTCCGTCATGCGGAAGTGATAAGGTAACACCCACTTCAGCGTCAACGGATTCGGGACCTCCAGCGTGCCATCGTCACGCACGCGCCCGAACTTCGCCAGCTGCCACTTTAACGTTTCGGGATGTAGCTTGTGCATCACCCGCCAGTACGCGTACATGAGGAAGTTGACCGTGTGGGGCAGGAACATCACGAAGCCCGCGACCAGAAAGCCCGAGACCACGATCGCGCTACCAAGCGCGGCACCGAGCGCTAACGCGCCTACATTGCCCCATAAGATGCGCGCGGGATACCGGTTGAACCAAACAAAGCCGAGCGTCGCACCCAGCAGGCAGCTCAGCACCAGCATACCCGGCGACCCGACCATAATGAACTTCACGAGCATGAACGCGATAAGCAGCGCAGACAGCCCCGACGCGAGCCCGTTGAAGCCCGAATGCATGTTCACCAGGTTCGCCACCACGAGCACATAGAGCGGCACAATGATGAAGAGATGATACACGCCGAGATCGATCACACCGAGCACCGGGATCGTTATCGCGGTCGTTAAGATCACGAAGATCAACCTATACGAGAAGAAGAAGAGCAGAACGATCTTCACCACCCGGCCCACATCAACAAGGTCATCCACCAGCCCGAAACCAGCATAGAGCCCCGCAACGAGCAGGATCGCCCAGTCTGTATCGGTGGACTGGAACGGGATACTGACGAAATAAAAGGGCAGGTGCTCGAGCGTTGCTTCCAGCCCGAAGAGCAGGAAGACCACCGCGATGATCGCTATACCGCCCTGCGTCGGGATCTCGCGCAGATCGCGCTTGTACCGGTCAACGGTCACCGTGCCCCGCTGCTGCAGCTTCACGATGAACCGCGGCATGACCAGCAGCATGAACGCAAAATTCAACGCGAGCGCTAGCACCAACCCGGTGAGCATCTCTCAATACACCCCGCAGTCATTCATTCATTTATGATACTCAGCATGTGCTTAGCTAATATATAAAGTACCCGAGCTGCGGGAGCTGCGTGAGCACGATCGTCAGCGCGCCTAAGACGATGCAGAAAGACGCGAAGTTCACTCGCGCCGCAAACCGCAGGAGCAGATCCATCGTCAGATAGCCCGCGAGGAGCGACGAGAGCACCATGAGCGCCGCAGACCGCAGAGATACCGCGGGCACCTGCCCGAGCTCGAACAGGATCAGCGCGCCCAGCACCGCCGGGACACTCATGAGGAACGATAACCGTAACGCAAGCTCCTGCGTGATGCCACGCATCAGCAGGATCGTGATCGTCGTCCCGGACCGCGAGATACCCGGGAGGATCGAGAAGCCCTGCACGAGCCCCGCAAGCACCATGTCCGTTACGGTTAGCTCATCAAATCGACGGTAACTGGTCCGGGCACGGCGCTGCAGCCCCAGCAGGATGCCCGTGAGGATCAGCAGGCACCCGATGAGCAGCGTTGCGTGCTCCACGCTCTCGATCATACGCGCAACGAAATAGAGCAGCGGCAACGCCGTTACCGCCGTCGCGCCGGTCGCCACCACAATGTGCCGCAGCAATAACTGAGACCTCGGATCACCACGCAGCGACCCGCGATCTGCGCGAATGCGGAATAAAGCCGCGAGCATCGACCGGAAATCAGCGCGAAAACGCAGGAGGACCGCGAGCATCGTCCCGGTATGCAGGAAGATCGCCATGGAGAGCGCCGCTGCAGGCTCGAGCCGCAAGAACTGCAGCATCACCAGGACGGTCTGACCCTGGCTGCTGATCGGTAACCATTCCGTAACCCCCTGCAGCACCCCTAACAGCACCGATTGATACGCATCCATCGCTCTTCTGTGAACTCCTCACTCTGGCTTAGCAAGCGACCCAATAATAAAAGTTGCTTGGCGCTTAATACAGCACCTGCATGCAGGAACGGTGAATCAGTGAATATCGGGCTGCACAAACATCCGCTTACGGTCGCCCTGTGATCCGCTCGCTGCAGTAGTAAATTTCGAGTCGAATGCGCTTGCTGCATGCAGCACCCGGTTACGGTAGTTACAGCCGCGTCAGTGCGGAAGCTTTAAATACCCGCACCGACAACCGAACTCTACCATTGACAGAAAAATGAGAAGATATAACGATAAACTGAGGACTCAGGAAGGTGAATGCCGGTGATGCATCAACTCGGTAAAGCACTCTGCGTTGTGTGCCTGCTTCTGGCTACTGCAACGATCGCCGCCGCAGAATGTGAATGGAACGTGACCGTTGATTGGTGCTGCAATGGCAGTTACTCCGCGGGGTGGTTCTATAACACCACAGATGAGAACTGGACGTATGCCATCGGCCCCTGGGATGCCGCGGCTGTATGGTTCCGCTTGAATATCAGTGGCGAACCCTTCTACGGGTACTGTAAGGACTTCGATATCAATGTCACTCGCAATGCTTCCTTCAACGCGACGATCATCCCCGCAGAGCCGAGCTGTAAGAATAATTCGTTCGCTTATGTGCTGAACACGTGGACACAATCCTGCGCAGACTGCGAAAACGTCTCCGCGGGACAGGCCGCGTTCTGGTACTTCTGGTACAGTGATGCTGCAAGCTGCCGCACCGGCATACCGTTCTACAACCATACCGCACGACCTACCGAGCCCGGCTGGGAATCACGCTGGATTCCCGATTGCGCCGTGCATCCGGAGGCATGCACGATGATCAATGCCTCGATCAACAAGAGCGTGCCCTACAAACTCGCGCTCACGCCCAGCTCGGGTACGTACCCGCCGGGGACACCGGTCGAGCTCGAAGCGGTCGTACAATTCTGTGCGGGCACTGACCCGGATGAAGTCACCGTTCGATTCGAAACTGAGCCCGGTTGCGCTCTTATCGAATCGGGTACGGACGTGGTAGCGGTTATGACCTCCGGGGGGATAGCACGAGCGACACTGTGGTGTGAGCCCAGCGTCGCTCACGCAACGGTCTCCGCAACGATTAACGATGCATACTGGTTCGAGCTGATCATTCCGTGCGATGACCATCAGGGACTCATCAGAGTGGTGAATATCCCGCCTGACAATGCAGCCTTCAGATTTGTTTCCGCGCCGCAGGTGCCTGCACTCTCGCGGGCGGCCGCACTGATCCTGACGATCGCGCTGCTTGCGGTTGCGCTCACCACGATGAAGAGACGCACGAGAGAGTCCTGACCGGGTGACTGGCTGGCTGACTAACTGACTGATTGGTTGATGCGTGCCTGGCTAGCTTCAGCTAAGGGGCGGCAAAACGGGTATTAGCAGGTGCTCGAGCCCGAAAACGAGCGCGTAGCACACCGACGACCTTACCTGAGGTTCTTACTTAGGTTACATAACCCTATATATTTATCCATCGACAATCTTGCCTACAGGAGGAAATGACATGAAAATTACAGCCCGAAAGGGATGGATGTATAAAAAAGGTCTTAGGGTTATCTGTATCTACCTCGCGATCGCCGCGATGGTTGGTATGCTTCTCGTAGGTACGGTAAGCGCAATGGCATCTGATAATAAGCCAACACTTACCAAGGTCAGCGATGTGTGTGAGGACTGCGTGAACCGTGGGGATGAAATTACCTACACGATTTGCTATAGCAATCCCGCGTCTTTCAAGATAACCGAGGTAAAGCTCATCGATACGCTGCCAGAAGAAACGGAATTTCTAGTCGCATCCGATGAGGGGGTCTATAATGAGACATACCATACGGTTACCTGGAACATCGGAACACTCGCTGCATATACGGGGGAAGCCTGTGTCACCGTGACCGTAACGGTGAAACCCGGTACTGCTGCAGGAAGCATGATCAATAACACCGCAACCTTGAGCTATAACGTCCTCCTTACTTACAGGGCAACGAAAACCGCGTCTGACGAGACGGAAATATGCGTGACTGAGATACCCGAATTCACCAGCATCGCGCTCCCCGTTGCCGCTATACTCGGGCTGATCGTCTTCTTTAACCACCGCAAGCGGAGTTACCGGTAACCGGGGGGGGGAAACCAGGGGTCAGAGCCCGGCGACTACCCGGTCATTTATGCCATCCTACCAGTATTCGCTCACTGCAGGTGCCGCGGAACAGCGCGTGCCGTGCTCAAGAGCAGGCGCCAAAAAGACGCTCCGTCCGGTACGGCAGAGCGCGGGTTACGCTCACGAAGGATAGCGCGCGGGCTCGCCCAAAAACGTGCGCTGCCCGTCGCGGTGAATCGGGAGCGCAGCTTGCTTATCGTCGGCCGCGAACGGAGTCCAAGGAACCCTGAGCACCACCGACCGACCGTGCGAACGGCAGCGCGGCAGCAAAAAATTTATATGCGAACAACGCTGTGTTGAATTCCAGTAAAGACCGTGAGTGAGTTCATATGACACGCGCCATACCAATCGCTAAGCCGCTGATCGGCGACGAGGAGGCACGACTCGTCACTGAAGTGTTACAGTCCGGGATGCTCGCGCAGGGCGAGTACGTCGCGGAATTCGAGCGGCGGTTTGCTCGCTACTGCGGCGTAACGAACGCCGTCGCGGTTAGTAACGGGACCGTCGCGCTTGATCTGGCCTTGAAGGCCGCTGGCATCCGGCCCGGTGACGAGGTGATCACACCCGCATTTACCTTCATCGCGACCGCCAACGCCGTACTGTTCCAGGGCGCTCGGCCCATCTTCGCCGATGTGGATCCGCAGACCTGCAACCTCGATCCCGATGACCTGCTCGAGAAAGTCACCCCGCGCACACGCGCGATCATCTGCGTACACCTCTTTGGGCTGCCCGGTGAGCTGCACGCGCTGCAGGAGATCTGTGCTGATCATCAGCTCGCACTGATCGAGGATTGCGCACAGGCGCACGGCGCGGACTACCGGGGGCATAAGGTCGGGAGCTTTGGGATCGGCTGCTTCTCGTTCTACCCTACCAAGAACATGACCACCGGCGAAGGCGGCATGATCACGACCAGCAGCGAGCAAAGCGCAGCGACACTGCGGTTATTGCGGAACCACGGCGATAGCGGCAAGTACCAGCATACCCTGCTCGGCTATAATCACCGCATGACCAATCTCGAAGCGGCGATCGGGCTCGCCCAGCTCCAGAAACTGGACGCGTTCAATGCCAAACGCCGCGCGAATGCCGCGTATCTCTCGCAACACCTCACCGCACCGGGGCTCAACCTGCCCCGCACCCGCGAGGGCGTGACACACGTCTACCACCAGTACGCGGTCACCGTTGAGGCTGAGTTCCCGCTCTCGCGCGACGAGCTCATGCGCCAGCTTCAGGAGCGCGGGATCGGCTGCGCTATCCATTATCCACTACCCGTTCACCAGCAGCCGCTCTATCAGCGGTTGGGATATACCGATGACGCGGTCCGCTGCCCGAATGCCGCGGCGATCGCGCAGAAGATACTGAGCCTGCCGGTGCATCCGGCAGTAACACCCGCAGATCTCGAGTATATCGTGGAGACGATTAATAGTCTGGGCAATGACGCTTAACGCACTGAACCATGACGCTTAACGCACTGAACCATGACCTATTATAAACACCCTACGGCCGTGGTCGAGACCGAGGAGATCGGTGAGGGCACGAAGATATGGCACTTCGTTCATGTTCGAGCGGGCGCACGGATAGGGAAACGGTGCAGCATCGGCAAGAGCGTGTATATAGATACGAATGTCGAGATCGGCGACGGCGTGAAGATCCAGAACTTCGCATCCGTCTATCAGGGCGTGCGACTCGAGGATGAGGTCTTCGTCGGGCCGGCCGTTACCTTCACCAATGACCGGTACCCCCGCGCGTTCCTGTGGTGCGAGGGGATGATCCTGCCCACACTCGTTGAGAAGGGCGCGAGTATCGGTGCCAATGCCACCGTGATGTGCGGCGTGACCATTCACGAGTACGCGATCGTCGGGGCTGGGTCGGTCGTTACGAAGGACGTCACGCCGTTTGGACTCGTTTACGGCAATCCCGCAGAGCTCCGGGGATTCGTGTGCTGCTGCGGTACGAAACTGCCCGTCGAGGGCCAGACACGCGAAGACGGGTTACTCCACTGCCCGCTCTGTGGCAGGACGGTCACTGTGGACGCGCAGCTCGTATCGCGACTGCGAACCGCGATACGGTAAGCACGCTGTCCCACCAACCATCCACTACCACACGGCTCAACGGGGTTTGCCCACACCCTTATAAATGAAACCCGCCGCCTCACAGGTCGCCTTGTCAAATGCGTTTCGGCCGTCCACGAGCACCGGCGTACGCATCAACCGCTTGAGCGATTCGAGTGACAGCTCACGATAAGCGCGGTGCAGGGTCACGAGGGCAACCGCATCCGCGCCGTCCACCGCTTCCGTGATATCCGCGGTAAAGGGCAGCTCAAAATCACGCACGTACGGGTCATGGAGGACTGGCTGAGCGCCTCGTTCCTGTAAATGCGCGTAGAGGTCCTGTGACGGTGTATTCCGCGTATCATCTGAGTTCTCGAGGAACGCAACACCTAAAATAGCTACCTTTGACGATGCCAGGTTGCGCCCTGCATCTCGTAAACCCTCATCCAGTAGCTCCACTATGTGCAGCGGCATCCACCGGTTTAAAGCTCTGCTGCTCAGAATGACCTGCGGATCTACCGTAAAGGTGCCGAACGTGTCCACACCGTATTTCAGCAGCCATGAATCCTTGGGCAGGCAGTGCCCGCCAACGCCCGCGCCGGGGAAGTGCATGTTCCTGACGGGATTGGACGCAGGATGCAGGGGATCGTTCGGCAGCGTATTCACCAGCTCGCGAACCGCAAAGGCATCGACACCTAAACTCTCGCAGATGAGCGCAACCTCGTTGGCAAACGCGATGTTCACGTCACGATACGCGTTCTCCACCACCTTCGCGGTCTCCGCGGTAAGCGAATCGGTGGGATAGATCTTCTCCTGCACGATATGGCTATAGAGCTCAACGCCACGCCGCGCGCTCTCCTCATCGACGCCGCCGACGATACGCGGCAGGTGCACGATATTCTTGATGAGTCGGCCCACCATCACCCGTTCATACGAGAAGGCCAGGTAAAAATCGCGCCCCGCTACAAATCCGGACGCGTCTTCTAAAAGCGGCTTGACGATCCTGGTGGTCGTACCGGGCGCCACGGTGGATTCGATCACGACCAGCGTCCCCGGCTTCAGATACCGGCCGACCTGGTTACTTACCGCTATCAAGGACTCATAATGCGGCGTTCCTGCTGCATCCGTGGGTGTTTGTACGTCGATCAGTATAACATCCGCATCATGGCACGCTGCGTAGTCATCCGTGACGCGGAAGGTTCCGTTCTTCACCACGCGGGCGATCAACTCAGAGAGCCCCGGCTCGTCACCGCCGACGGGATTCCGTCCCGCATTTAACCACGCGATCTTCCAGCCTGAGCGCTGTGACCGTCGCTGTATGCCAACCACCTGAAAGCCCGCTACATCGGCGAAGAGGGCCGCGATCGGTATGCCCACGTAGCCCATCCCGATAACCACTACCTTCCTCATCTTACCGTTACTAGCTCCTTCTCTATTGCCCTTAATAAACTATACGACCGGTTAAGAACGTACGTACGTACGCGCGCGCACCCCCCCTCCCGCGTCCGCGCGTCCGCGCACCCGGCCGGTCGTTGCTCACGTCGAGCAACGTTTCCCTCCACCGGAAAAACAGCCGAAAGTTATTTATACTGCCTGCCTTTATTATAGTCAGTACCATGGGTCATGGAAGAGGTGTACTCAGATGGATGTAGACATTCGCACACAGGTGCCGGCGCCCGGCATAGGGGGATCTTCTGGTTCAGGTCGCGGACCGAAAGCACGACGGGGGAAATTGGAGATCATCGTCGATATCCTTAAGGTCTGCCTGGACGGCGCTCTTAAAACGGAGATCGTGTATCAGGCCAACCTCAATTTTAAGCGGGTCGATAAATATATCCCCTTCCTCGAAGCGAGGGGCCTCATCGAAAATACCGGCACGAGTTATTGGACCACTGATAAGGGCAAAGAGTTCTTGGACAACTATCACCACGTGAGAGAGCTGTTCCTCTCATAATACGATAAACAGAGAGATAGAGAGCGAGAGAATCAGGACCGGAAACCGCAATTCTTTGCCCGTTATCTTACACTAGCTACTACCTGGTACCTTCTAAAAAATCTTACCGGGCTTGCTCATACGGTCTCACTGTACGCCTCTGAGATTACGGTACGGCAAATCAATTCTCTACTCTACGTTGCTGCGTGTGTGTGGATGGCTGGCTTGAGGTCTGAATGAACCGGAGATACGAAGGCAACAGAGAGAGACGCAGCATCGGGTGACCGTAAACGTAGTCCCTGAACGCCGTATGTCCTGCGCGCGCAAACACGCGCTACACACATACACACCCGCCGGTACTTCGGCGCGAAAGGCCTCTGCCTGCCCGCTAGCTAGCTAGCTAGCTATCAGCGTATAATCGTTCGTGGGCAGGGTCGTTGCACCACCATCACCGTAACTGGAGCGGGGGTGGGGGGTATCAGTAAGTAACTGGCCGTAAAAAAGTCGCGCAACAGGATCGCGGCTATGAAGCGTCTGTCATTTAGCAAGCAGTGAGCAGCTATTGATGGATTGGATTGACCAGGCGGTATTGCTTATTCATGGTGGGCCTGAAAAGATAGTGGAATGGCGTCCGGGCGAGTCTTGTTCGAATCAGGACCTCCCTTAAGAATCGCGTGCATGCACTCTTAACTATGGAAAGAGTGCAGCCGCCAGCAGTGAGTGATCTCTTCGGGAAGAAAGGACGGGCGTTTCTGGAAACAGTCAGGATTAGAGAGTCGAGACGGTTGGCGTTGGATAATTATCTGAAGCTGCTGGATGAGCTGAATGAGCGGATTACCATGGTCGAACAGATCTTAGAAGAGAAGGCGGAGTTGACTGAGGAGGTGGGATGGTTGAGGACCATACCTGGCATCGGGCTCCATAACGCGGTGCTCATCCTGAGCGAACTGGGAGAGGTAGCCCAATTTTCCCGCCCTCAAGGGCTCGTCTGCTACGCAGGCCTGGCGCCAAAGGTAGCGCAATCGGGCGATCAGGTACGGTACGGCCATATCAACCGGCAGAGCAATGGTTTTATCCGGTGGGCATTGATCCAGAGCGCGTGGTCGGCAGTACTATCGTCCACGCCGAATAGATTCCAGCGGATCTATCTCGAAGAAGGTGAAGGCGAGAAGAGGCGCTAAAATAGCGATCGTGGCCACCGCGCGTCACCTTGCAGAGTCGGTGTATTGGGTATTAACGAAGCAGGAAGCTTATAAAGAAATTAAGGCACAAAGAGCCTCGTCTTCTCCCTGATCCTGCGAGGATCGTTAAATCGAGTGGAGGCCGCCGCTACGACGCGTAACCATGTGCCGAGAAAGACACGAAGGGTTAAGTATGAATAGAATCAGAACCATGGTAAGATAGGGTGGGATGTTTTTCAGAGAGGAGAAGTGCCGTTGTAATTTACTCTCACCCGTACATATATTCGTTCGACTCAGCACCGACACCCTCACCCCGGTACGCGGCTTTCGCCTTCTCTCGCTGCTCCCGCATCCGTGCCTCAAGCGCTTCGGCGCTCCGCTCGAACATCGCCTCGATCTCGGCCGTCTCCTCGATCACAACGCCCGAGAGCTGCTTGAACGCCTGCAGCGCACGGGCGCACGCTCGTAAGTCTTCGGGATACGTGCCCGCACCGAGAATCGCGTAGCTCTCGATCCCGAGCATCGCGGCCAAGCCCGGCAGCAGTCCCGTCTTCCTGATGATCGTGTACCGGCCGATGTTTCGGCGCGTCATCTTCCGCATGTTCTTCGGGATCTCCTTCTTCGAGCCTTCGAAACAGCCAATAAAAGCCGTTATTTCTCCGCCCGGCTTCTTGAACGGTTCTTGCTGCGGCAGGATGACCCCGATTGTGTAGAGCTCCTTAACGTTCAGCGCGCGTGCGAGTTGTGCCACACCTTCCGCCTGTTTATAGGCCGACTTCGGGATGTACTCGGTCTCCGGATACTTGCCGACATAGCAGAACAAACGCTTTTCTGCACTGTACCAGAGCTCATCGTGCGGGATCTCAAATTCATCGTCGCGTGCCTCGACCATGGGCGGGAAATCGTACGAGTAGATATGCCCGATCTCCTCGGCGTCGCTCAAGAGTTCCTTCAAATGGTACGGGATGACATTGCCCATCGGCGGGAAGCCGACGATCATGATCGTCTCGACGTTTTCGATCTTCGCTTTGAACTGCTTGGCATCGACGGCCCAATAATAGCTGAACTCATTGATCTCAAACCGCTCATGCTCGACGCTGCTCATGGCACTGCTTGCTTAATACTCTATACCCAAAGCAGCTATTTATATCCTGTAGATTGTAACAGTTCTTGGGTGACTCAATTCCCTGAAAGGACTACCATCGCGATGATTGAGGAGAGATACGACGTTGTTGTCGTTGGCGCAGGCCCTGCCGGAAGTCTCACGGCAAAGACCGCCGCGGAACGCGGCCTGGACGTCCTGCTGCTCGAGCGGAACCAGGAGATCGGGGTGCCCGTGAAGTGCGCGGAAGGCGTGAACAAGGCGATCGAGCAGTTCATTACGCCCGATAAGAAGTGGATCTGCGCGGAGGTGAAAGGCGCATACATCTACGCGCCTGACGGCACCCCGGTGGTAATGTCGGGCGAGAAGATGGAGGAGGTGGGCTACGTGCTCGAGCGGCGCATCTTCGACAAGGTGCTGGCACACGAAGCGGCGCGTGCCGGGGCTGAGGTGCGCGTGAAAACCGCAGCTTACGGGCTCATCACTGAGGACGGCTGTGCGCGGGGCGTGGTCATTCGCTCTATGGCCGCGGGTGAGACGAGACGCATTTACGCGAAGGTCGTGGTAGGTGCCGACGGTGTGGAATCGCGCGTCGGCTGCTGGGCAGGCCTGAATACCCGGCTGCGACCCGCGGATATGGACGTCTGCGCCGAGTACCTCATGTGCGACATCGAGATCAACAAGGATCATTCGGAGTTCTTCCTCGGTAACGAGATCGCGCCCAACGGCTACGCCTGGGTATTCCCGAAGGGTGAAGATACCGCGAACGTGGGTCTGGGCATCGGCGGCGATCGCTCTGGTGAGGGGCACCATGCGATTGATTATCTGCGCGCTTTTGTCCAGCGGAAATTTCCCCACGGCAAGATCCTCGCGGAGATCTGCGGCGCGGTGCCGGTCTGCGGTCCGATACGTGAGAGCGTAACGGACGGACTCGTGCTGGTGGGTGATGCGGCCTGGCACGTCAATCCGCTTACCGGGGGTGGCATCATCTACGCAATGCGCGCGGGCACGATCGCTGGCGACGTGATTGCGCATGCGGTACAGGAGAACGACGTCTCCAAGACGCGCTTGCTAGAGTATGATAAGCGATGGCGTAAGGAGTTTGGGAAGCGGTTACATACCGGCTTGAAGGCAAAGGAGTTCTTCTTTACGCTCTCCGATGCTGACCTCAACGCCCTGGCTCAGTCCCTGCAGGGCGTTGCGATACCGGAGCTCTCGACCTGGGGGCTCTTGATGGAACTCGTGCGACGGAATCCCCGTATGCTCGCGGGACTGGCGAAGGCGCTCTTGTAACCTATTCCCGAAGAAAACGCAACTCAGGCTTATTCGCCTGGGTGCCTGTTAGCTAGCTATATGCTATATATACCACATGATAAAAACGGGTATCAGACACGTCCCCTTCATCACCCTGTCCGAGCTGAAACCGCGCGTCTGGATCACGCTCTCCGGCTGTAACTTCCGCTGCCGGGGCTGTTTCAGCTTGGCACGCGAGCCCATCGGGGAGCCGATGACCGCTGAGCAGGTGGTGGCTCTGGTGAAGAGCGCGGCACACCGGTATTATGGCGATACGCAGCTTGAAGAAGCAGTAATCACCGGTGGCGAACCGACGCTGGATCGCGAGTATCTCGTGGCGTTGCTCGCGCAGCTGCACGAAGTTGTACGAGAGATCGTGCTCGATACACATGGCTATTTCCTGGATGATGCGTACCTGCAGGAGCTGATCGAGGCGGGATTGAGCGAGGTCATGTTCGATCTTAAAGCCTTTGATGAGCAATTGCACGAGTGGTACACCGGGTACTCAAACCGGAAGATACTGGAGAATATCCGCACTGCGTACGGCAAGGTGAAGCTCGTGGTGAATACCGTTTACCTACCGGGCATCGTCGATGATCGCGAAATAGAGCGGATCGCAGGATTCCTCGCAACACTCGAGGCTGACGAGCCGATCGATTTCCGTATCAATCGGTTCAGGGCAGAGTTGAGCCGCGAGCCGATCGCACGGAATCCTTATCCCGTGGAGATCGCGCGCGCATATGCGATCGCAGCCCGTGTTCTGGGAAATCCCGCGATTGGCAAGAGCTGCGTGCGCGAACGGGTAATCGGCGAGAAGCGGGGGTGGATCACTGTCTTCCCGGACGGCACTACAAGGCGGCGAACGCTGGATACCTACCGTGCGGAAAATGCAGCCCTACTTACGATTCAGGACGAGGTCTGACTTGTGAGCCCACCGCAGTCTCATCCTGTTTCAGTGCCCGTGGCAACTCCTTTAGCTCATCAACACCCAGTCGCTCTACGAGGTCCGAGAGTAATCTCTGCTCGTAATTCGCATAGCCTACCCTACCCGGAACGACGAGGGCTATCTTGCGATCTTTGAGCTTGGGATACGCGTTTGCGAACACATTGTTCATATCACCGAGCCATTTGGGGGTCTCCTCGAGGACGAAGAGAACCGGATAGTCCTTCCAGTCCAGTATGTCAAAGCTCGATAACTGGTCGGTCACGGCGACGTAGAGCTTATCCTTCCCCACAATCATGTTGCTCGTGAAGAAGAACGAGGTGTCATCCACGTCGAACCCGCTGAAATACCCCACGGTGTCTTCGAACTCCTCCGCCGACATGCCCGCCTGCGTCGCCAGATTGGTACGGTAATCGCGTATTCCTCGTCTCGCATCGGCGACCTGCTCCTTGAGCATCTTTTCCAGCTGCGTCACCATCGGCGAGGCCGCGAGTTGCTCCTGCTTCCAGGCGTAAAACCGCTGTTTCACGGGCTCGAGATCCGACTCACTCAGGAACAGCGCCAGGAATTCAGTATCGCGCCGTTTTCCGTAGAGCGCTGAGCGCTCTTTGATGAACTGCTCTTCCACCCGCCGGAACGCAGATGAAGAGAATATGCTCGAGAGATCTCTGCGAAGGAGTTCGTATTGCGAGAACCCACAGATGCCGAGCTTACCGATCTTCACGAGCAGTTCGAGCATCTTGAGCGCCGCGAGATCACCCTCTGCCAGGGCGCGCTCGAGAAAGTGCTGGAGATCTCCCGGCTGGGGGGCGTACGCCGCGATGGTTTCGTTAAAAATGTCCTCGTAGCCAGAGAGGCAGAGGTATTCGTCGTTCGCACCCACCTTTAGGATCTCCCAGCGCTTCAGCACCCGTAAGGGATCCCTGCAGTCCTTTCCCGTAAGCGCCGTAAAGTTCTTCGCTAGCGATTCCTCTGTCGTATAGCTCTTCAGGACCGCGAAGAGCCCCAACAGGGTCCGTATATCCTCATCCGTCTCAGCCAACCGTACCAGGGTATCTTTAAACTCATCAGGAAACATCTCTCGTCTTTCACCTCGTCTCCATGCTTATCCTTTATTCTATCTGTTTGTTCGTTTAGCCGGCGGTTCGGTTCTCACCTAATAACCGATCCACGAGCCATTCCGCATCAAATCTCTTTAAATCGTCATACGCCTGTCCAATGCCCAGGAAGAGTATGGGCTTTGCGGTCGCATGAGCGATAGAGATCGCCGCGCCACCTTTGGCATCCACATCTACTTTCGTTAACATGCCAGCATCGATCCCCACGGCCTCGTCAAACTTCTTCGCACGTTCAACCGCGTCATTACCGGCGACCGCCTCGTCGACAAAGATCACGAGATCCGGCTTGGTCACGCGACAGATCTTCTTCAACTGCTCCATCAGATCCACCGAGGTGTGCATCCTGCCCGCGGTATCTGAGAGCACGATCTCACTGCCGTGCGCGCGCGCATAGTTCATCGCATCATAGACGACCGCAGCGGGGTCTGCACCATACTGATGCTTGATCACCTTGATGCCCAGGTTTGCCGCGTGCGTCTCGATCTGCTCAGTCGCGCCTGCACGGTACGTGTCGGCAGAGGCAAATATGACCGAATAGCCGGCATCAAGTAGTTTCTTCGCCATCTTCGCGATGCTCGTCGTCTTTCCCGTGCCATTCACCCCGACGAACACGATATTAACGGGCTTTTCATGTGCAGCCACAAACTCGTCAAAATCAAAGGGGTTATCCGCAGTAAAGATCTTCAACATAGCGTTCTTAATGGCATCCTTCACCAATTCCTCGGTGTTCTCACGCCATTTCTTATGCTCGCCGACCAGTTCACGCTTCACTCCTGCAACGATCGCCTCCGCCACGGAGAGAGCAACGTCGCTCTCCAGGAGCGCGTTTTCCAGCTCTTTGAGCGGTGCCTCCAGGTCTTTCTCGTCCAAGATCGTTTCGCGTTCGATGAACGCACGGCCTCGCTCCGTGATCGTCGTCTTCGAGCTTGTGTGAGGCACGCGCTTTTCCTCAGGTGTTGGCTTTGGCGCTCCTGCCTCCGCACGCTCCTGGTCTTCCCGCTCACTTTTCTCCTTTATTTTCTCTACCACCGTCTCCCGGAACTCGGTGAGCTTCTTCCTCAGTCGATCGAACATTTTGTCTCTCTGAATGAACTCGTTCGTGCCCTTCCCCTGCGGGCGAAGTAACTGAACTGGCGATAGGTTACGCTAGGCTCTGCTACGCCGGGCGTGCTCCGCGCGGGCCGGCTTCCGATTGTGCTGCGAGCTCTTGCAATCGTTTCTGTAACCGTTGCGCCTCCTGATCCAGCCGCTGTAAAAGCTCGTTCATCTCACGCTGAGAATTCTCCAGCTCCGTCTTCTTCCCGGCTAAGTATGCGATTGAAGATTCAGGGTCTCGCTCGGCACTGATGCCGCCACCAATCATCAAGATGATCTTCTCAGGACTGCTGAGCGTGACGTAAATAGACGAATTAGCACCGATGGGCACGAGTAGCTCGCTGCCCGGTTTCATTTCCTTCAACTGTTTGATCGTCTCGATCGCCTTTTCGTGCTCAACAATCGCTTGCCGAACGAAGAGTAACTCCTGCGTCGTTTGCTCGGCCTGCGCTTGGTATTGCCGCAGTTGCACGAGCAGCGATTGCAATTCCGCCTGCTGCGCACGCTCTTTTTCCGTTATTCCTCTCCCGCTCTCATCCATAATTATCGCCTTCAAGTAACTATTCGGCTCTTATCCTTATAAAATCCTAATTGGTCTCTATACAGAACAGAAGCGCTCATCAGGAGAAAGCGAGGACATGCCCGTGCGTATGACCGGCGAAGAGTCGCAGGGTGGAGTGCTGAAACTCCAGGGCAGGAGCATCTCACGAGGAATCGCGAGCGGGAAGGCGTTGATCTCGCAGCACAAGATCTCATTCCTGGGCGGTGTCGATCCGCTCACGGGCATTATCGTTGATCAATCGGTAGATATCTGCGGGGAGAGCATCGTGAATCGTGTGCTGATCTTCCCGGGTGGTAAGGGCTCAACCGTTGGCTCATACGTCATTTACCAGCTCAAGCAGCACGGAAAGGCTCCCGCTGCAATGGTCACGCGTTCTGCGGGGACGATTGTCGCAGCGGGCGCAATTATTGCGGAGATTCCGGTCGTTGACTCACTTGAGCGTGATCCGATCGAAGGCGACGTGATAACAAATGGTATGGAGGTGCTCGTGAATGGCGATGAGGGCTATATCGAAGTACGCTGAGGGAGCACTGCTCACCCTGGAACGGCAGGGTTACCACTTCGTCGGTACGCACCAGCATAGCGCGGTGAAAACGTGTCTCTGGCTACGGAAATCGCTACGCGGTGAGGGTAACTGTTACAAAGGTAAATTCTACGGGATTCGTGCGCATCGATGCGTCCAGATGACGCCCTCCATCTTCTGTAACCAGCGGTGTGTTCATTGCTGGCGACCCCTTGAAGCCGTTACCGTCGATCGCGATGAGGTGGCGGTGATCTGGGATCCGCCCGAGGAGATCGTTGAAGCGTGCTTACAGGAGCAGCAGCGGCTTATATCTGGCTTCAAGGGCTCGGCAAAGACCAGCGGCGAGCTGTTTGAAGAAGCGATGAACCCCAAGCATGTGGCGATCTCGCTCATCGGTGAGCCGACGCTCTACCCACAGTTGACGGAGCTGATCGAGCAGTTTAAGGCGCGTGGTATGACGACCTTTCTGGTAACTAACGGTACGAAGCCTGAGATGATCCGCTCGATTCGTCCCTATCAGTTGTACCTCTCGTTAAACGCGCCTGACGAGTCCACGTACCAGAAAACGGCGCACGCTCACTTATGGCACCAGGTCCTGGACTCCCTGGAGGTAATGCATCAGTTAAAGGGGCAAACGAGGCGCGTTATTCGGATTACCTGTATCGCGGGTATGAACATGCTCAATCCGGCAGGCTACGCGGCACTGGTGGGTCGCGCCAGTCCCGACTTCATCGAGGTGAAGGCCTATATGCATCTCGGGTATTCGCGGAAGCGGCTAACCCGGGCTGCAATGCCCCCGCATGCGCGTGTGCGCGCATTTGCGGCAGCAATTGCGGACGAATTGGCGACGGTCGGGTATCCCTACACCGTGGCCGATGAATCCGAGATCAGCCGGGTGGTTCTTCTCGCCGCCCAGCCGTGAAATCGTTGAGGTGGTATGGCGGACAAGCGCCCCACGTTACCGCGAAAAGATCGTTTCAAGGAGTAAAGAAGCTTAAAAATGGACGGTGGCAGGTCTCATCAATCAATCCTTGGCACTCGCCGCCCACTTCAACTTCCTGCTCTTCCGGCGCAGCTTGAGCATATTCCGCTCGCATTTGGAGCTGCAGAAATACAGGACGGTGCCGTCGCGCCGCACGAACATCTTCCCGGTTCCGTGCGCGAGCCGTGTATCACAGAACGAGCATCGCTGTTCCATCTGTTCTGTTACCTCCGTGTTAGTTTCCGTACCTCGCGCGCCGTCTCCACCAGCATCAAGATATCACCGACGCGTATGGGTCCAATGCAATTCCGCGTAATTATTCGCCCTCTATTATCGCCTTCCAGTATCTTGCATTTCACCTGAACGGATTCGCCATGCATACCGGTGCGGCCAACGATTTCTACGATCTCGGCAGGTGTCCCTTTCTCTTCGCTCATTTCCTCTGTATGGTCGGTTACTCTTTCGACTTACCCTTTCAGCGTCTTCAATTCCTCTGCAATCTTGCTGATCGCCTCATCCGCTTTTCCGGGGTCCACGATGGCAACAGAGGCGCAGCCTTTGTTGATGCCGCAAGCAGAGCCGAGATCTTTCTGATTCTTCACGTACAGGTACGGAACGCCCTTCTCTTCACAGAGCGGAGGCAGATGCATGACTATCTCGGCTGGCGTTATGTCCTCGCTGATCAGCACTAACTTTGCCAGACCACGCTCGATCGTCTTCGTCGATTCGTTGGTGCCTTTCTTCACCGATCCTGTAGCTCTCGCCAGTTCTACTGCCTCCAGTGCTTTGGTCTGTAACTCCTCTGGTACCTCGAACTTGAGATGTCCGGACACCGATTTTCCCTTTCCTTCTTTATCGCCCATCTTTCATCCCCCTAAAATGTTGTCTGCTTCCCTACTCTTATAGAAGATATGGCTTTAAGTTTATAGTCTTCTTGAAGCACTGGCTGCACGCACTCCTCAGGTATGCTGAGCGAGATCTCCTTGGTCCTGCCGTACCTGCCCTTGCTCACGATCACGGCATTGATCAGCCCGAGGATGTCGAGTTCGGAGACGAAATCGGTGACCCGGCGCTGCGTCAGCGGATCCATGTCCAGCTGATTGCAGACGCGATGGTACATAGCATACACTTCACCGCTCGAGAACCGCCGTTTGTTCCGTTCTTTGCACAGCAAGTACACACTGCTGAGTACTATCTTCGATTGGAGTGGCAAGGTCTTGACCACCTCCGTCACACGGTTCATCTCCAGCCTCTCACTCGCTTGCCGCACGTGCTCCTCAGTCACCGTCCGCGTGCCCAAGCGTTCAGCAATCTCGCCTGAAAGCCGGAGGAGATCGAGCGCACGTCGCGCATCACCATGCTCGGATGCGGCAAGCGCGGCACAGAGCGGAATCACGGCACACTCGAGCACATCAGGATAAAAAGCCCTACCCGCACGCGCGTAGAGGATATCTTTCAACTGCTCGGCATTGTACGGCGGGAATATGACCTCTTCCTCGCCCAATGACGATTTTACTCGCGGATCGAGGAGATCAGTGAAGGTTAGATCGTTCGAGATCCCGATGAGGCTCACCCGAGCGTTATCGAGCTCGCCGTTGATCCGGGAGAGGTTGTAGAGCGCTTCGTCGCCCTTGCTCGCCAATTTGTCGACCTCATCGAGAGTGATGATGACGCGCCGCTCTTCAGCATCGAGCGCGGTCTTGAATTCCGAGTAGACCATGTCCGTCGGCCACCCGATCATCGGAACCCGTTTATTGAAGATCCGGGCAAGATAGGCGAAGACCCGGTACTGCGTATCGAAGACCTCGCTGTTGATATAAAGGATCGAGCACTTGGCACCGGTTTTCTGCGCCATGGCCTCCAGTTCCTTACTCACATATTTGACCGTGGAGGTTTTGCCGGTCCCGGTTTTCCCGAAGATAAGGATGTTCGAGGGTGTCTCACCCTTTAAGGCCGAGGAGAGGACGTCGGCGAGCGCCTTGATCTGCTCCCAGCGGTGCGGAAGCCGTTCGGGAATATAGGTCGCGCGAAGCACTTCCTTGTTGGCAAATACCCCTCCGTCGTTTATCAGGTCTTCGAACAGATTCTCCATGGTATCCCTGAGCTCGCCCCCAGTCTCGGGGAGCTGAGACTAGCAACTTATACAAGGCTACTCTATATATAGTGAACTCTGATGGATATTGCTCGAAATTTTTTTCCTTGCCATCGCGGCAAAGCGGTGCTACCCGTGGAACTCAGCGGGTTAAGATGTGGACGATCGCCGTTCCTCCGGTTCCGCCGATATTGTGCGTGAGAGCGACCTCCGCACCCTGCACCTGCCGCTTTCCCGCCTCGCCCCTTAGCTGCTGCGTTATTTCCGCGATCTGCCGTATACCCGTTGCGCCCAGTGGGTGACCGCAGGCTTTCAGCCCGCCAGACGGATTTATGGGTATTCGTCCACCTAACGCGGTCTCCCCTGCTTCGGTCGCATTGCCACCTTCGCCCTTCTTTACGAAACCCAAATCCTCTATCGCGATTAACTCGGCGATAGTATAGGAGTCATGGACCTCGGCGAGGTCAATCTGTGAGGGTTGCAGAGACGCCTGCTGGTACGCATTCTTGGCCGCCGTGACCGTGGCATCCATCGTGATGAGATCGCGGCGGTCGTGGAGCGAGATGGTATCACTCGCCTGGGTGGATGCCTTAACATAGATGGGGGAATCGGTATACTGCCGTGCCTTCTCCGCGGCACAGACCACGACCGCGGACGCGCCATCCGCGATACTGGAGCAATCGAGCATACGAAGTGGATCGGCGACGAGCGGCGACGTGAGTACGCTTTCGAGGCTTATTTCTCGCCGATATTGTGCTATCGGGTTATGGACGGCGTTCGCATGATTCTTGACCGCCACCTGAGCCATCTGTTCCGCAGTGGTATTGTAACGCGTCATGTGCAGCCGCGCCATTTGCGCGAAGAGCGAAGGCAGGGTCGCGCCGTAGATCACTTCCCATTTACGATCCACTGAAGATGCAAGCAGCTCTTCCACGCTATCCGATCCCACGTCGGTCATCTTCTCGACGCCCGCGGCGATCACGAGGTCGTACCAGCCGGAGGCTATAGACAGTACCGCCAGATGCATCGCCAGCGCACCGGACGCGCATGCGGCTTCTGCACGGGTAGCGGCGATATGCAGTCGTGCGAGGCCTGCATAATCGGCAATCAGCGCACCTATGTGCTCTTGCTCGATGAACCGACCCGCCGACATGTTCCCGCCGTAGAGCGCCTGGATCTCCTCACCGCTGATGCCCGCATCCTCGATCGCCCGGAGCCCTGCCTCGACCGCGAGGTCACGGAAGGAGCGCTCCCAGAGCTCGCCAAAGAGCGTCGTTCCTGCACCGATTATTGCTACCTCTCGCATTCTTTCCCTTCCTCACTCACATCCGTATCTTTCCTTGATGTTTCGCGTACGCGGCGTAATTGAGATATTTCTTGAAGAGGATGAATGACTCGACCTTCGGCGCCTGCTCGCGCAGTGCGTCGATCCGATCAGTGACGCGGAAGGCGAAGGAGTCAGAGCCGGCACCGGAGCCGAATGAGGTTAATAAGATGCGCTGCCCCGGAGTCGCCTGGTCGAAGGTCGCGGCAAGTCCGATCAGCGAGGACGCGGAATAGGTATTCCCGAAATGCGTGACCATCAGCCCGGGCTTCAGCTGCGCGGTATTGAACCCGAGCGACTTCGCGGCCTTGAGCGGGAATTTCCCGTTCGGCTGATGGAAGACGGCGAAGTCGAAATCGTCCGGTTTGAAGCCCGCCTTCTCCATGAGTAACTGGGATGCGGAGATCGTATGCCGGAAGTACGCAGGCTCCCCGGTGAATCGGCCACTGTGCGCAGGGTACTTCTGGAGGTCGCGGCGCCAGAAGTCCGGTGTGTCGGAGGTGAAAGATGCATACTCTTCAATCTCAGCGACCACCTCCTCCTGCCCGATGATATAGGCCGCACCACCCGCACCTGCGGAGTACTCGAGCGCATCGCCGGGGCTCGATTGCGAGACGTCAGCCCCGATGGCGAGACCGTAGGTGATCTTATCGAGTGAAACGAGCCCCATAGCGGCCTGTATAGCCGCCGTTCCCGCTTTACATGCGAATTCGAAGTCGGCCGCGGTGATCGCGGGTGACGCGCCGATTGCGGCGGCAACGATAGTGGCCGTGGGCTTGACGGCATACGGATGGCTCTCCGAGCCCACATAGATCGCCCCGATCTTTGTGGGATCGAGGTTCGCGCGCCTGATAGCGGCTCGAGCAGCCTCAATCGCAATGGTAGCGGTATCCTCGTCGAGGTCGGGCACGGACTTCTCCTCCACGAGCAATCCGGCCTTAATATTCGCGGAGTTCTCGCCCCACTGGCTCGCTATATCATCCACCCGTATCCGGTAATAGGGTACATAGACGCCGTAAGAGACCACCCCTATCATGGAATATAGATTTAAGGGGGCAGATAATAAAGGTTACCTTTGAGGCCGATGGATGATGCGATAAGCGCGTATCTGGAGCTCACATTTGGGCCATCAGTAAAACTCCTCAGCGTCAAAAGTCTGGGCCTGGAGGCGAAGACCGAACAAGAAGCGGATCGTGAGATCAAGGGCTTCGGTTATGGTCGGCCGTACTTAGTCACGTTCGAGACCGGCTCGGGAGAGCGGCGGGAAGTGGTGCTCTCCACGATGAAAGGCGATGCGTTCGGCCACGACCATTTCGCAGACCGTGCAGGCATCCTACTCTGGCAGCATCACGCGTTCAATACCTTGCCAAAGCATGTCCGATCGCTTGATGTGGGCTATGTCGCAAGGGACGGCAGTATGGTCTCGGCCAGCGATGCGGATGAGTTCTTCATGGTCTGTGAGATGGTAGAGGGTGTTGAATATGTCCACGATCTGAACCGGTTAAAGGCGGGTGCGACGCTGTGTGAGCTTGACCGTGAGCGAGTGGCTGAGCTGGCCTCCTATCTGACGGAGATTCACGCTCTTAAGAGCTATGAGTCGCACCTGTACGTGCGTCGGCTCAGGGAGCTGGTGGGCCATAGCGAGTGCATCTTTGGACTGACGGACAGCTATCCGCCCGGAAATCAATTCATTACGGGGAAAGATCTGAGCGAGCTGGAGAAGCAGTGCATCGACTGGCGCTGGAAGCTGAAAGAGCGAACGAAGCGGTTATGTCAAGTGCATGGCGATTTTCATCCGTGGAATGTCTTATTCCGCGAAGGGACGGATTTCACGGTGCTTGACCGAAGCAGGGGCGAGTGGGGCGAAGCAGCGGACGATGTCTCCTCGATGGCCATCAATTACCTGTTCTTTGGACTGCTCAAGACGGATGGTACGGTCCTTGATACTGATTTTAAAAGCTTGTTCGAGCTGTTCTTCGCTACGTATCTCGAGAAGACGGGCGATTACGAATTGTTACGGGTAATCCAACCATTCTTCGCATTCCGTGGGCTCGTGATCGCGTCACCGGTGTGGTATCCGGATATATCACAGGAAACACGGAGGAAATTGTTTAACTTCATCAGGAACGTGCTCGACGCGGAGAAGTTCGAGTATCTGGATGTTGCGCAGTATTTGGAAGGCTAAAGTGGTCTTCCCGGTGCTGCCCAGCCCGGGCGATCCGCGTCGTTCGCTTTAATAGCTTCACCATTATATCATCGCGGTCATAGCTCGCGAAATCCACAGCACACCTAGTAGATCACCATCAACACCAGCAGGATCACAAAGAATCGCGTCACCATGCTTATCAGATACAGGATGACCGTGAACTTCACGCCAAGCTTGCCAAACAACGAGGTATACAGCGGGAGGCTGTATTTCAGATAGGTGACCGAGATGGTCATCAAGCTGCCAACGAGCAGCGTCAATATGGCTTGCTCTGCCGTCACCACTCCCTTGGTGAGCAGCGAGGCCACAATCGCGTAACCTGCGGAGAAATGCGCTAATTCTGCCACGATCGCGGTGATCACCTCACCCGGCAAGTTCAGCACCTGTAAAGCCGGGGTGAAGAAGACACTGATCCGCTCCATGAGCCCGAATACAAAGAGTAGCTCGACGATCAAAAACGCAACGACCATGAAGGGCAGGACCTTCAACAAGGTGCTCGCCGATTTCTTCACCGCGATCCTCAGCCGCTCCTGCTGTGTCCGCTCAGCAGTTTCCGTAACGATCTGCTCATCCGCTCTACACGCCTGACGCGGAAACCTGAATCGCGCGTAGATGAGCGCGCCGAGCGATTGGAGAAATGCGGCGAGGAGATTGAGCGCGACGTAGATGCCTCCGACCACCGGACCCAGGAGCACGAGTGCAACCGGCGCGTGCGCCCTGAAGAGTGACTCGCCAACCACGGTCGGAAACGTGCTCATCACCAGCGTCACGATTGTTTGCCGCTCACCGATCTTCCCCTGCTGATAGAAGCCTGCTAAGACTGACTTACCCGCCATCGGATCGAGAAACGCCGCAAAGAGCGAGATCGCGCCCTCTCTGGGCAGGTTCGAGGCACGACAGAGCGGTCGCACGAGCGGCGATAACTTCCGCAGCGCGTCGCTCTCCAGCACCACATTCGCCGCGACTACGCCCACCGTAACAAGGGCAGCAACTCGGAGAAGGTAAAAGGCGGTGTCCATCGTTCATGTCAAATGGTACGGAGGTCAAAGAAAAAGGTCTCAGTCTTCATATCCCCGCACGATCTAACAAAGATACTGGTGAGAGAAGAGCCTTAGATAGAGAGCACTACCATGCGGTCAAAGCAGCGGGAAGCTCAGCCGAATACCGCGCAGCGTGCGTATGTCCACGGGTATTCGGAGCGCGAGCTGATCCGCTTGTACGATCAGGCTAATACGCTAGCACCGCTCTTGCACCGTGACACGGTCTATCCGTCCGGGAGCGCGGTTCTTGAGGTTGGCTGCGGTGTCGGTGCACAAACGGTCCATCTGGCACGAAACAGCCCCGAGGCGCAGTTCACGGCCATTGACATTTCTGAAACCGCTCTCCTCAAAGCGCGGGCACTGCTTGAGGATGCGGAGCTCCCGAACGTCAGGCTTCTCCAGGCTGATCTCTTCGCGCTGCCCTTCTCTTCTGATCGGTTTGACCATATCTTCATCTGTTTTGTGCTTGAGCACCTGCAGGAGCCGCTGGCTGCATTGGCATGCTTAAAACGCGTGCTCAAACCTGGTGGTTCGATCACGGTGATCGAGGGCGATCACGGGTCGGCCTATTTCTATCCCCGGAGTGATGCAGCGCTCCACACCATTCGGTGCCTGATCGAGATCCAGGCGCGATTGAACGGCAATGCACTGATCGGTCGAGCACTCTTTCCGCTCCTCACCTGGGCGGGGTTCACCAACGTTCAGGTGGATCCCCGGATGGTCTACGTGGATTCGAGCAAGCCGCACCTGGTGGCGGGCTTCACCAGGAACACCTTTATCGCGATGGTGGCGGGCGTTCGTGACCAGGCGCTCACCGCAAATCTGATTGACGCAGAGACGTGGACGCGCGGAATCGTCGACCTCTACCGGACAACAGAGCGTGATGGTACCTTCTGTTACACCTTCTTTAAAGCAACAGCCGTCAAGTAGTGATCGAGTCTTCGGAGCAGAACCGTCAAACGTCCAGCCTGCGCTGCTCCCCGCTGCGTGCTCTTACTACTGCACTCCAGCGCCGATAATCTCGCAACTTCCACGCACCCGCCTGCTTCAAGTCGGCAATGCCACAGGCTGGCGCTTCGTTCGCAAAATAACACTGCAGGCAACTCCCGTTACAACCAGCGACGGGCTCAAACCGCTTTCCCTCACCCGGTCTAACATAGAGCGGCACGTTTATGCCTTCGCAGTTCTCCCGGTTTGCGCTCATGAACTCAGCATTCAAACCCCTGACGCGCTTACCCTGCACTGACGCGAACTCCATGCAGAGGCTCATGGTCACCCCGTTACGGTCGCACAGCGTGCGTATCATCGTGAACAGCTTGCGGCGATAGTCCAGGCGAGCATGCAGCCGCCCGCCCATTCGCTCGCTGTACAGATCCACCAGCTGCTTCCCGGAGACACCGAACCGTGCTGCCAATTCAGTACAGAACTCATGCTTCATCGTTACCGGGATGTCCAGACAGCTCGTGATAATATGCCCCGCTCCTGCTTCCACCACGTTCCGCACCAGCTCCTCTAAATCACCCCGGTTGTCCGTCACACAGGGTATCACCGGATCGATACGGCACACTGCGAACGTGCCCGCATTCGCAAGCCGCTCAATGTTCCGCACCAGCTCCTCGGTGGACGCGCCGCCAGCCATCAGGTGCTGACGTTTGTCTTCGTCTGGTGTAAGCAGAGAAATCGCACCGAACGCGTGCTCTTGCTGTTTGAGGAATCCTAACGCGCGCTCGCTGATGCGCCCTTTCGTCGTTACCTGCACCGGGATATTGCGAGCAACAAACTCCTTCAGGATCTTCTCCGTCAGCTCGTAGCGCTCGTTGAGCGGCTGAAACGGGTCGGTCACCGGTGAGAGATACCCGCAGCTCACTACTGATAGGCTGTCCAGTTGCTGCGCAATTCGTTTATTAAAATCGCGGAATACCGTGAGGATGCCGTGCTCGCGGAAGGCGGTGAAGTACCCACCCAGCGCATGCGAGTAGCAGAAGCGGCAGTTGTGGCTGCAGCCATTATACGGGTTGATCAGGAGCCGCTCGGCCGTGCATTCACGGTTACCATACGGTTCTATACCATTCCACCAGCCGTGAAGCTGCTTATTCGAATCCACGAGAATATGCGGAATCGGGTGCTGAATGACCTCACAGTCCTTGCTCCGGCCACCGAATGCAACGGTTAGCCGCGTTGAGGGGCTCTTCATAATTTATACCGGAGTACGGGATAGTAATAAAGGCGCTTTTGTGCTCATGCACTGCGTGCTACGCGATAAGAATGCAGCCAGAATTGGAGACCCTCTTGCAAGCCGCGATCGAGACGATTAAACGCGGTGGCACCGTCGTCTATCCGACTGAGACTGTTTACGGGCTTGGTGCCGACGCGCTCTCAGAAGCAGCGATCGCCAAAGTGTACGAACTCAAGCAGCGCAAGCGCTCAAAACCGCTCTCACTCGCCGTCTCCTCATTCGAGATGCTGCAGCGCATCGCAGCTGTCAACGATCCCGCGCTGCTGGATCTGCTTGCTGAACTGCTGCCCGGTCCGGTTACTGTCCTCCTGCCCAAGCGGGAGCTGGTGCCCGACCTCCTAACTGCGGGCTCAGAACTCGTTGGCGTGCGATTCCCCGATAACGAGATTGCACTCCGCATTATCCGTGAAACAGGGCCAATAACCGCGACCAGCGCGAATATATCCGGCCAGAACCCGCCAACGCGCGCTGATGCGGTGGCCCTGGAAGCAGATGTACTTATAAATGGAGGGACATGTAAGTATAGTATGCCGTCCACGGTGGTGGCTGTCACGAGCGTCACGGCGACCGGTGAAGCGGCGACTCAAACGATCAAACCGGAGATAAAGATACTGAGAAGAGGAGCAAGGTATGAGAGAGTACTGCACGTCCTGCGGCGTAAAGCTACTGGAGAAGGGATTTACCGTCTTTCCCTGTCCGAATTGCGGGGAGAATGAGATTGGCAGATGTGCGAAATGCCGGAAGCAAAGTAATGCATATACCTGTGAGAAATGTGGGTTCGTGGGTCCATGAGCCCGGAGGTCAGTAAGCAAAGCAATGAGATGGCAAGGTGAATCGAGACGAAAGTCCACGGGTGGCCGGCTTCACCGTAATCGGAAGAAGCGCGCGCACGAGGCTGGTCGACCCGCGGCAGACACGATTATTGGCGAGACGCGGCGACGTGAGATACGGACGCACGGCGGCAACAAGAAACTGCGCCTGCTCAGGGCAGAATTCGCGAACGTCGCCGATCCGAAGAGCGGAACCACCAAGACCGTTAAGATCATCAGTGTGAAAGAGAACCCGGCGAATCCCTTCTATGCTCGCCGGAATATCACCACCAAGGGCGCGATCATTGAGACAGAACTGGGCAATGCGGTCGTCACCAGCCGCCCGGGTCAAGAAGGGATCGTTAACGCCGTCTTAGTCTGAGAGCGGATAAGCCGCTCCCCGACCACTCGTCAGTTTCGTGTCGTGTCGTGTCGTGTATCTTATCTTTTAGAACATTTTACAAGTATCGGTACGAAGTGCTATCTGACGCTGGTACCATGTACAAGGTAATAGGCACAATTACGGGCGACGTGGGGCTGCACCAATTCGATTTCGTCGTCTCCGGCGAGGTGCGGCGGAACGAGTACATTAAAGTCTGGAACGAATTGGACGGCTGGATCCTCGGGCGCGTCGTTTCTATCCTCGATGTCGAGGAAAAGACCGCAACGGTCGAGATCATCGGCTACAAAGACGATCGCGGGTTCCTCATGCAGCCCAAGAGCACGCTCCCGCGCGAGTCAAAGGTCTTCAAGGCTGACCAGACCTTCGTCATGGATACGCTCGGGCTCAGAACCCACGGCATTCATATCGGCACGCTCGACGGCCGCAATATCCCGGTCTATCTGAAGAAGGATGAGCTCATCCAGAAGCACTGCAGCATCCTCGCCAAGACGGGCGGGGGAAAATCCTATACCGCAGGCGTTATTATTGAAGAACTCCTCGACAAGAACGTCCCGCTGCTCATTATCGACCCCCACGGCGAGTACCTCTCCCTCAAGTTCGAGAATCAGAACGAGGAAGAGCGGAAACAGATGGAGAAATTCGGGATCGCGCCCAAGGGCTACGATTCGCAGGTGGTCGTCTACACCCCCGCTAACTTCTCCGTCAATCCTGCTGCAAATAAGCTCTTCCGCATCGATGGGATCAATTTGAGCGTCAGCGAGCTCTACGACTTCTTTCCACTCTCAGACGCGCAATTGGGCGTACTATACCAGTGTATCAACGATATCAAAACGCGAAAGGAGTTCTACACCGTCGATGAGATCATCAGCGGCGTCGCGGAGAGCAAGAGCACCTCGAAATGGAAGATCATCCACTTCCTTGAGCGTATTCGTGACACCGGTATCCTCTCCGATAGTCCCACGCGGATCGAGGAGCTCGTCAAGAATGGGCAGGCCTCAATCATCGATATGAAGGGCGCAGATCCGAAATTACAGCAATTGATCGTCTATCGGCTCTGTAAAGAGGTGTTTGAGGGCCGGAAGATGGGCAAAATCCCGCCCTTCGTGCTCGTGATCGAAGAGGCGCACAACTTCTGCCCCGAGCGCGGCTTTGGACAGGCAATCAGCTCCCATATTCTCCGCACGATCGCCTCAGAAGGCCGGAAATTCGGACTCGGGCTGCTCGTTATCTCGCAACGACCCGCGCGCGTCGATAAGAACGTCATCTCGCAATGCAATACCCAGATCATATTGAAAGTAACGAATCCCAACGATATCAAAGCGCTGAGCCGCGGCCTGGAGTTCATGAGCTGCGAGATCGAGGAGGAGATCAAGCGGATACCGCAGGGCGTTGCCTTGCTTTCCAGTCCAAGCATCGAGATGCCTATCATGGTTGACGTGCGCGTGCGCAAGAGCGAGCATGGTGGACGGGCTGCGGAGGCACGAACGGCGCCGCAACAACGCCCCTCGTTCAAATCAGACGAAGTGGATCTCGAAGAAAGTGACAGAAGGAAGAGCGTACTTTCTCGCCTGCTCTTTGAGTAGCATTCATTCGTACGGAGCTTAAGTCTCGAATTTCGCAGTATCGGCTTGTGCGGCAACTATAAGTATGGCGGTCGTTAAGTAGAGATCATGAACGTATCAGTCATTGATCGGAGATATTCAACTGAGCTGAGCGCAGCGAGTGATGGCGAGCGCGTGAATATCGCGGGCTGGGTGCATGAGAAGCGCGATCTTGGCGGGCTCTTCTTCCTCATCATTCGTGACCGTGAAGGTTATGTCCAGGTGACCTTTCATAAGCGCACCGTGGGCAAGGATCTCTTCGAGCAGGGCCGGAAAATCCCGCGCGAATCGGTTGTCTCTATCAAGGGGCTCATCAGGGCCGAGCCGAAGGCACCCAACGGCTACGAACTCATACCCGATCACCTGGACGTTCTGAGCGTGGCTTCACCGATCCTGCCGCTCGATACTACCGGCAAAGTGGGTGCCGAGCTGGATACGCGGCTCGACGCTCGCTTCATGGATGTGCGCACCGAGCGAACGAAGCAGATCTTCATGATTCGCAGCCGTATGCTTACGGCAGTCAGGAACTTCCTCACTGATCGTGGCTTCGTCGAGATCAACACCCCGAAGATCGTGAGTGCGGCAACCGAAGGTGGCACCGCGCTCTTCCCCATCACCTATTTCGAGCGCGAAGCCTTCCTGAACCAGAGCCCGCAGCTCTACAAGCAGATGCTCATCGCCTCCGGCCTTGATGCGGTCTTTGAGATCGCGCCCATATTCCGCGCCGAAGAGCACGACACCACCAAGCACCTCAACGAAGCGACCTCAATCGATGTCGAGGTGGCTTTCGTCACGATGGAGGCGGTCATGCAGCTCTTAGAATCGCTCGTTGCACACGTATACGCAGAAATAGCGCCATATCCTGGCTTAAAAAGCGGTGCATTTGACTTCGTAATACCCCCAACCCCCTTCCGGCGGATCACCTACGAGGAGGCCTTAGACCTGCTCGCAGCAGAGGGTGTGGAGCTCGAATGGGGTGAAGATTTCAGCACCGCGCATGAGCATATCCTCGGCAAAGTGATTGGCGAGCACTATTTCATCATCGACTGGCCCTGCGCGATTAAGCCCTTTTACGCGCAGCCGATCGAGGGGACGGATATCTGTGACGCCTTTGACCTGATGCATCCACGTCTGGAACTCTCATCGGGCTCGCAGCGTGTCCATTCCTACGAGCTGCTCACGGAGCGGATTGAATCAAAAGGGCTCGCACCGGAGAGCTTCGAGTTCTATCTCAACGCATTCCGGTTCGGTATGCCGCCGCACGCGGGCTGGGGGCTCGGCGTCGAACGGTTGCTCATGACCCTGCTTGGATTGGAGAACGTGCGGGAAGCAGTGCTCTTTCCTCGTGATCGGCGGCGGTTGGTGCCCTGACCTGGTTGGAGAACCGGGCGACGTACAGAGCGTAGCTCATTCATTGTACGCCTCTGGTGAAATGTCCGCGGGTGTGCTTCCGTCGCGCGGACTTCTTCACGGTTTTCCCGGCGAGCACGTCCCGGTACAGCCCAATGATCCTCCCAGCGTTGCCGTCCGTAAGGTCGAGGAAGAACTTCGTGATCCCGACCTCGCAGAGCCACTGAACCTCGTTGAAGAGCCCCATCGGGAGGCTGTTCAGGATCTGTGTGTACGTGAATTCGCGTCTGACCGGGAAGACGAAGCCTCGCTCGTCCTCCAGGCGCTCACCCGGGAGTGGATATTTCGTCGTCATCAGCACCGGTCTGCCGTGCACGAGTACGGCAAAGTTCTTAGATCGAAACGCGGACAGCTCGGTGAGCGTGAGCTCCGGGGAGACCACCGGTACTACAGCCCCGTAACGGTGCACAAAGGCTACATCAAGGTCGTTGAAGATGTTCGCGCTGTATTCGAGATAGACTCTCTGCAGCGCTCCAGAGCATTCGAGTGAAGGTAAGAGACCGAGATTGCCGAGAAGGATGGCCTTCGAGTCAGATTCCACTATTCGACGGTGAGCCTCGGCTGCTTCGTCATCAGCGAGAATCCGCGGAATATACGGCAGTGCGGTGCTCGCGGCGAAATCATCGGCAAAGATTGAGTAAAAGATTCTGGTCGCCCCGGCTTCCAACGCAGCCTCTGCGTCGGTTTTTGAATACACCTTCACCAAAAGCTCCTGACCGTCTGATTCAAGCGGGTTCAGCTCGGGTAGCGGCACCCGTCGCCTTACGCGCGTGGGCGGAGCGATCTTAGGGTTCTGATGCGGCAGCGGTGTTAAGTGCAGCGGCGCGGTTGATGAGGTCTTGTAAATGGTATCGCCGGCGGCGGCGCGAATGGCTAACTGTACCGTTTCCCCCCTATCGGCGTGGGAGACCGACTTCCCATCGAGCTCTATTTCCTTGATCACCGCACCGTCGATGCCTGCTTTCGTCCAGATCCCGATACCATCGCCCACGGCGAGCAGCTCATGCAGCGTGACCCTTCGGTCCTTACTAAGCACGCCGAGAAAGAGCCCGCGGTTACGTGGCGTCTCCGGTGCGATAAGGTCCACGGTATCGAAGAGGTATCCCTCCGTAAAGTCACGGTTGAACTCAAGCGCGAGCTCTTTAAGCTCCCGTTCAGGCACGCGGAACTCGCCCTTATAGTACGAATCGACGGCAAGACGGTAGACGCGTGTTGCGAGCGCCGTGTACCGCGGACTCCGGAGCCGACCTTCAATTTTGAACGAGGCAATACCCGCGGCGATGAGTTCCGGAACCCGTCTCACGAGGCAAAGGTCCTTGGTGCTCAACCGGTAACTGCCGTTATAGCTCTTCCGGCACGGCTGCGCACACAGGCCCCGGTTACCGCTACGCCCGCCTAGAAAGCTGGAGAAGAGGCACAGGCCGCTATAGCTGAAGCAGAGCGCGCCGTGCACGAACACCTCTGTCTCTATCGCGGTCTTCTTGATAAAAGCCCGCACCTGCGCGAGCGATAACTCCCGGGGCAGCGTTACGCGGTCTACCCCGGGGAGGAGATCGGCATAAGACGAGTTGGAAACAGCGGCCTGCGTCGAGCTATGGATCCTCAAATCCGGAAACGTATCTTTAAGCAGAGGAGCAAACGAGAGGTGCTGGATGATAACGCCGTCGATGTCCCGGGAATAAGCTTCTGAAACGTCATCAAAGAACGCCGGAAGCTCGTCATTCTTCACCAGAATATTGAAGGTGAGATAGACCTTCACGCCATGCTCGTGCGCGTAGCTTACCGCATCACGGAGCTCCCGCATCGTGAAGTTCTCCGCACGCCGCCGCGCGTTGAACGTGCCAACGCCGAAATAAACGGCATCAGCGCCGTTCTCGACTGCGGCTTGCAGTGACCGCGGACTCCCGACGGGTGATAACAGTTCTACTCGGGTCGGCATTGCTTGATCTTTTACTCGCGTTCTACTATCTACGAAAGACCGCAGTCGCCAAAAAGATCGATCGCTTTTTCTGCAGTCGATACAGATCCGGCGCGGAAACCGGCAAACTCACTTTGCCCCTTCCTTTTTCTGCAGCTACACGTATCCTTCTTCATATCCTACCATGAACCGCACCAGACGCGTCTTCTTCTCCTGCTCCATGCGCGGCGGGTACAGCCGGGTGAAACAAGCAGAATTACGCAAGATCCCGGACATGATCGAGGAGCTGGATCTGGAGCTTCTCAGCAGGCATCAAACGCAAGCGAACTTTGCAGAACGCGAGTCGAGACTCACAAATCAGCAGATTCACGATCGCGATTACCGCTGGCTGGAGGAAGCAGACCTTGTGATAGCGGAGATAACGAACCCGAGCCTTGGCGTGGGTGCGGAAATTGCCGATGCCATTCATCTCAAGCTCCCCGTGCTGGCAGTATATAAACGTGAGTACGAGGACCAAATCTCCGCGTACATACGCGGCAAACCGGGTGTGGTGAGCAGGGCGTATTCGGACCACGGTGAGTTGAAAGAGCGCATTCGGGAATTTATACAGCAAGAAAAGCCCGCGGATAGCAAGGTCAAAAGCGGTTTAGCGTCTTTGCAATTCCTTTACTAAGCTCTTTCTGAAGTCTCTTAGCACGGGCCAGTAAATTCCAGGAAGAAACCGCTTCAATTCGTTGTATATAGCCCTATCATCTATTCTCTCGATTTCACGCAAGAGTTCCGCTTTGTATGACGCAACCACGTTCCTTGCCAGTTTGAGGGCGATGGTGTGCCTTGGCCGACACCCGGAATACCTCTGCTCTCCCTGCTCTCGCCACAAATCTCAGCGCAGCAGTTCCCGTACGGTCGCCACGGCCAGTATCTCAAAGCTGTCCAGTAGTGGTACGGAGCTGTCAGGTTGCTGGAGTACTAATTCCAGAGCGGTACACCCTAAGATGACCGCCTCCGCACCTCCCGACTGCAACGTCCGTATCACCCTCAGCAACGCTTGCGTGTTCTCCACCGACTTGTTACCGTCCAGGATCCGCTGAATGATTGTGGAGACAAGCCGCTGCTCGGTCAAATCCGGCGTTACCACCTGTATCCCGTATCGCGCAAGCTCCTGCTCATACAGCTCATGGGTGATCGTTTCTGTCGTAGCCAGAAGCCCCACGGTTCGGTATTCCGCACGCGCGCATACGTCTGCTGTTTCTTCCATGATGCTCAGGATTGGAGGCGCAACACAGGCGCGTAATTCCGGCATGAAGTAATGCACCGTATTACAGGGGATGACGATACTATCGACACCTGCAGCCTCCAGACTCTGAACCCCGCGAACCAAAAACGGCAGTATCTGCTCCTCGTTCCGGCCGCGTTCCACGATCTCGCGTTCCAGATCGTATGGCACCGGAACATTGTTCAGTATGAGGGGTGGATACTGCGTGTTGTCGCTCGCCCGTGCTCTCGCATTGATCTGCAGGAAAAACCGTGCAACCGTTTCAGGCCCCATAACGCCCAGAATGCCTACCGTTCTCACCGTCTCACCACGCCTCCTTCCTGACTCATGACCGCGGTAAAAAGCACCGTCTGGTTAGTAGTTAGTAGTGCCCTTAAGGATAAGCTCCTGCTTCGCAATACCTTGCTCGCCCAGCTCATACAGCCCCTTATCCGTGATCTTCAAGGTGGGAATCACCGGCAAGGCAAGGAAACTCAGTGCCATAAACGGCGACCCCAGTTTCCCGCCCAGCGCACGATACGCCGCTTCCAGCTTCTCCATATCCTCCATTACCTGAGCAGGCGCATCGAGCGACATGAGTCCACCGTAGTGGAGCTGGAGTGTGCTCACCGCTTCTGGTGAGACCACAACCTCGCCGCCGCCCATCGCTCTGAGCGCATTTACTGACCGGGCCATAGCAGCATCAGTAGTACCGACGACGATGATGTTATGGCTGTCATGCGCAACGGTCGATCCGATGGCGCCTTCTTGTAGCCCAAAGCCCGTGACAAAACCGACGCTGAAACCGCCCGTGCCGGTATGACGCTCGATCACCGCGATCTTCAAGAGGTCGCGCTCGATATCCGCTTCAAGGAGGCCTGTTCGTACGGTAAGCTCGTGAATGACCGATTCCGTTATCACGTGGCCTTCCACAACCCGTATGACCTTCACCCGTGCTCGTTCACCCGGGCAGGGTATCGCAAATTGTTCTGCGGCGACTGGTGGGCAGTGCACGCTCTCGAGCCCAAACGAATAGTCAAAAGGTACTTCCGGAACCACCGGCTCACCATGCCGTGCTATAATGCGACCGCCTGCAATCACCAGTTCTGGTGTGAATCGTGCGAGATCATCAAAGACGACAAGATCCGCCCGGTAGCCGGTTTCGATCACGCCTCTGTCGTCCAACCCGAAATGCCTGCTCGGGTTATGCGTCGCCATGCGGAGTGCTGTAACCGGGTCGAGTCCCCAACGCACGGCGGTCCGCAGGTTATAATCGAGATGGCCATACCGTACCAGATCGCCACTATGCCGGTCGTCGGTGCAGAACGAGAGGTTCTCGGTCGGCAGTTCGTTCTCGATGAGGTACTGTACCAGCCGCTTCAGATCCTGTGCCTGACTGCCAAGCCGGATATACACCGCCATCCCGCGACTGATCTTCTCCTCGAGCTCCCAGCCTTCGGTCACCTCGTGATCGGAGCTGATCCCGGCAGCAACGTAGTTCTTGAGATCCTCGCCGCTCAGCAACGGGCAGTGCCCCTCGATTACCTTACCCACGTTCCTGGCCGCCGCGATCTTGCCCATCACCTCACGATCACCGCTCAGAACGCCCGGGAAGTTCATCAGCTCGCCCAGGCCAATAACACCCTCCTCGCTGAGGAGCTCTTCGACCTTCTCCACGCCCAGCGTCGCACCCGAAGTCTCAAACGGTACTGCGGGCACGCAGCTCGGAACGGTCGTATACACACTGATCGGCTGCAGTTGTGCCTCCTTCAACGTCGCTTTTACGCCGCGGACACCAAGAACGTTGGCGATCTCGTGCGGATCATTGACGACGGTGGTCGTGCCATGAGCCATGACAAGCCGCACAAACGCGCTCAACGGCAGTTTACTGCTTTCAAAATGAACGTGCGGCTCCACCAATCCTGGTGCAACATATCTGCCCCTAACCGGCACCGTCTCCGTGCCCGACAACTCGGGTTGTATCTTGACGATTTTCGTACCTGTGATGCCGATATCGGCCTCGAAGGTCCGGCCGTTTTCAACATCCACGATCCTGCAATCCTTTAGCACCAGATCGTACCTGTCACGTCTCCGTGCCGTTCGGGGTGTATCGTTTATCTGCATGCACTCCGTTGAAGCTCCGGTCACTTGTACCACGGGGGACGAACCTCAAATCAGACCAGTTACACCTTTAATGAAGAAAAAAACGCCTAAGGTGATAACAAAGAGCGCGAGGCCGAGCATGATCCGCTCGTAGCGCTTGCCCACGAGGAAGCGCTCACCACGCGAGAACGAGTAGGAGACGAACGAATACCAGGTCAGATCCGACATGAAATGCCCGATCGATACCAGAGCGATCCCGGCGACTGCGAACCACTCGAAGCCCTGTAACAGGAGTGGATAGCCTACGGTCACCCACCAGGGTATAAAGGCGGGATTAAACGCCGTGAAGAGGATGCCGCCCGCGATCGAGCTGTGATACGCGTACCGAAAACCGCGCCACCGCACGGTATTCCCCCGGGCTGCGATGGATGCGTCATCAGGAGCGCCACGGGCGCTTCTGAAGGTCGTTACCGAGATAAGAATGAGCGCAATGCCGCCCATAACATAGACCAACGATTTGAACTCGAGGAAATAGCTCGTGATGCCCAGGCCGAGAACAAGCGCGAGTATGAGTGCGAGCTCCACCGAGATATGGCCGAGCACGGTGAGCGGTCCAGAACGAGCTCCTTTCTTTACGGTGTCCGCGAGGACATAGGCCAGCATCGGACCGGGAATCAACGCTCCGCTCAGGCCGGTAAAGAAGCCGATTGCCAGAAGAGAAGCGCCAATGAGTATTGGTGAAGCGATCAGATCCATTGCGGTTCGAGCCTTGCAAAAGGTGAAAACGATTAACTATTTATGACTGACGCTTTATAAAATATCTATCGTGGAGAACGGAGACGGGGGCTCGTAGCTCAGTGGAAGAGTGCCTCCTTCGCGAGGAGGAAGCCACGGGTTCAAATCCCGTCGAGTCCATGGGTCGTAGCATAGCATAATATACGAACGAGGTGATGTGAATGCAGATGATGCCACAGATGGGGTATGATAGAGGCATAACAACATTTAGCCCTGATGGCAGGTTATTTCAAGTAGAATACGCACGCGAGGCGGTGAAACGAGGTACAACCGCCGTCGGTATCAAGGCGCGTAATGGCGTGGCACTCCTGGTGGACAAGAGATTGACGTCCCGATTACTGGAAGGAGGCTCTGTGGAAAAGATCTTTCGCTTGGACGATCATATCGGCGCCGCGACATCTGGATTGGTTGCCGATGCACGTATGCTCATCGATCGCGGCAGAATAGAGGCGCAGATCAATAAAATCGTCTATGATGAGCCGATCGATGTGGAGACCTTGGCGAAGAAGGTATGTGATTTCAAGCAAGCGTACACCCAGCTTGGGGGTCTCAGACCATTCGGCACCGCACTTTTGATTGGCGGCGTTTATAACGGGAGCTGTTACCTCTTCGAGACTGATCCCAGCGGCGCGTTGCTCGAATACAAGGCCACGGCAATCGGATCGGGACGAAGCGTCGTTACCGAGCTCTTGGAGCAGGAGTATCAGGAGGATCTCTCTCTCACGGATGCTATCTTACTCGGGCTGAAGGCGTTATACAGAGTCACTGAAGGCCGGCTCGACATTACCACGGTCGACGCAGGTCTCGCGGAGTGCGAGAGTAAGCGGTTCAGGATCTTGACCGCTGACGAGTTGGCGCCCTACGTAGAGCAGGTAAAAGAAGAAGCGGCGAGTGCGGGACAGTCTGAGGGTGGCCAGAGCACAGATACCGGTGAGCCCCAGGAATAATCGAAATGGTCAGCCTGGACAGGGCAGTTATCGCACGGTACAAGCATAGCAAGAAGATTTTTGAGATTCTTGTTGATCCTGACGGCGCGGAGCGGATGCGCGGGGGTGGTCAGGTAGACCTCGAGGAGCTGCTCGCGGCAGATGAGGTCTTCACCGATGCCGCGAAGGGTGATAAGGCGACGGAAAAGGATCTGATGGACGCGTTCTCGACCACTGAGCTGAGCGAGGTCGTCAAAAAGATCATCAAGGAAGGCGAACTGCATCTCACAACAGAGCAGCGGCGGCGGAAGATCGAGGAGAAGCGTAAAAAGGTCGTCGAGCGGATCGCTCGTATCGCTATCAATCCACAGACCAACACCCCCCATCCCGTTACGAGGATCGAGATCGCCATGAACGAGGCTCGCGTGCACATCGATCCGTTTAAGAGCGTCGATGAGCTGGTAAGTGAGACGGTGAAAGCGCTCCGCCCGCTCATTCCGATTAAGATCGAGGAGAGCGAGGTCGCGGTCAGGATCCCGGCGCCTTATGCCGGGCACGCGTACGAGCTGAAGCGGAGTTTTGATGTGCAGAAGGAGGAGTGGTCGACAGACGGCTCTTATATCGCGGTGGTAAAACTGCCCGCGGGGATGCGGGACGAGCTCTTTTCCTTCGTGAACCGCATCACCAAGGGAGATGCACAGGTCAAGATATTGAAGTGAGAAACCATGTATAAAGTGGTGGTACCCGGAGATTACATCTCCGATGAGGCTAAACGAGCAGGTGAGGGGACGTACGTAGAGGTGGGCAAGGTTTACGCTGCGAACTACGGTATCGTGAGCGATAAAGAGGAGATACGGGTGGTCGCGCTCGCCGGTAAGTACGTGCCCGCCAGAGGTGACGTCGTCATCGGTAAGATAATCGAGATTGCATACCCCTACTGGATTGTCGATATCGGATCGCCCTACGAAGGGCGATTGCATAGCAACGAGTTTGGACGGGGGGGCGACCGGAAGATTGACTTCAGTTCCATGAGTGAGTATCTGGACCTGGGTGATCTGGTCGTGGCGAAGGTGCTGAATGTGGACGCCCTCATGCGCATCGATCTGACGTTGAAGGATGAATTCAGGATCAGCGATCGCGGGCGCTTGATCGAGATCTCATATACAAAGGTGCCGCGCGTTATTGGGCGGAGCGGCTCGATGATCAAGATGCTCAAGGAGAAGTGCAACTGCTTTATCTTCATCGCCAAGAATGGGCGGATCTGGATACGCGGAAAAGAGGAGGATATGAACCTCGCGACCCAGGTGCTGCTTATGATCTCGAATGAGGCGCATACGTCCGGCTTGACTGATCGGGTGTCGAATTTTTTGGATTCGTTTAAGAAGGAGCGAGAAGGAGAGTGAGAAGAGGAGGAATGAAGAACGAAGAGTTAGAGTTGATAAAGGACGGGAAAAGATTGGATGGTCGCGGGTTTGATGAACTGAGACCGATAAAGATCGAAGTAGGTGTGTTGAAGCGGGCGGACGGGTCCTGCTACTTCCAGTTGGGGAATAATAAAGCGATTGCTGCGGTGTTCGGACCACGAGAGATGCATCCGCGGCACTTCCAGGACGCCAAGATGGCCGTCGTTACCTACCGCTATAATATGGCACCGTTCTCGGTGGACGATCGTAAACGGCCCGGCCCGGATCGCAGGAGCGTAGAGATCTCAAAGGTGAGTCGAGAGGCCCTGGATCCGGTCATTATCAAGGAGTATTATCCGAAGACGGCGATCGACGTCTACGTTGAGCTGCTCCAATCGGATGCAGGAACGAGAACAGCGGGCATCAATGCCGCCTCGGTCGCGCTCGCGGCTGCAGGCATACCGATGCGCGATCTTGTCTCCTCAGTCGCCGTGGGCAAGATCCACGGCGAGGTCGTGCTCGACTTGAGCGCGAAGGAGGACAACTTCGGCCAGGCTGACATGCCGATCGCGATGGTCGCACGAACGGATACGATCACCATGATCCAGATGGATGGTCGGTTCACCGAGGCCGAATTCAAACGCGGTATGGAACTGGCGAATCGGGGCTGTCATCAGATCTACGAGTTGCAGCGAGCGGCATTGCTCGATAAATATAGTGAAAGTGCGGAGCTAGGTGAGGAATAACCATGGGATTTGAGGTTATGGAAGATCTTCGGAAAGATTACGTGTATGATTTGATTGATAGCGGGAAGCGGATTGATGGCCGGGGCTTTCTGGATTACCGTGAGATCACGGTGGAGCGCGATGCGATCGACAAGGCAGAAGGCTCTGCACTGGTGAGGATCGGCGACACCGCGGTCCTGGTGGGCGTAAAGGTCGAGCCCGGCGAACCCTTCCCGGACACCCCGAATCTGGGGGTTATCATGACGAACGCGGAACTCCGACCGGGCGCGTCGCCCGACTTCGAGCCGGGGCCGCCGGACGAGAACAGTATCGAGCTGGCACGGATAGTGGATCGCGGGATTCGAGGCTCAGAAACGCTCGATTTGGAGAAGTTGTGCATTGAACCAGGCGTGAAGGTCTGGATGACCTTTATCGATATCCACATCCTGGATAACGACGGGAACCTTATCGACGCGGCTGCGTTGGGTGCGATTGCGTCGCTCTTGAATCTCCGCATTCCGACCGAGCGCTACGGCTTGACCGGGGACAATGTGCTCGCGCCACGTGAAACGCCGGTCGCCGTGAGCATCATAGAGGTCGGCGGGAATTTCCTGGTCGATCCCTGTCTGTACGAGGAGAATGCAGCGTCGAGCAAGCTCACCGTCATCTCAAATGCCGATGGCACGCTCTCGGGGTTACAGAAGAGCGGCAATGGTGGCTTGAAGCAAGAACAGATCGAAGCGATGATCGCGATCGGCATCGAGAAAGGGCAGGAGCTACGCGAGAAGTTTCTGGTGCTCTAATATAATAGGATCGAGGGATAACTAAGACAACAGGGACGCACTCCGCGGCCCACTGAACGGACGGTGTTGCCACACGAAGAGTGTGTCCGCCGTAGCTTGGGCCGCGGTCTGCATTCGCGGCACGGTGAAGCGGGTGAGCGGGGAGAGCGAGCATACGAGGGCAGAAAGGTTAATCTTCTCTCAGGTTATAGGTCTTATAGTGGAGATCGATCATCATGTTGGCGGCAGATAATCCTTTGGTGAGAGAATACTTCAGGAGAATAATCGGCGAAGACGGCTTGCGGATCCTGGAGACAATCCCTGAGGAGGAGATCACAGACGAGGAAATCGCCAAGCTCAGCGAGACGAAACTCACGTCGGTACGCAAGATTCTGTATCTGCTGTATGAGAGCAGGATTGCGGAGTACCGGACTGAGCGCGATGATAATACCGGCTGGATTACCTATTGGTGGCGTTTCAATCACCACAATATCAAGCGGATGATGGAGGAGGAAGCGGACGGCGAGCTGGCACGGTTGGAGAAGAGTCTTACTTACGAGCAGAATGGCGAGTTCTATAGGTGCCAGTGTCAGCGTGTGTTATTTGAAGAGGCCGCGGAGAAGGACTTCTGGTGCGAGGAATGCGACGCGAATTTCGAATATTTCGATAACCGTGAAATCGTGAAAGAGATCGAGCAGCAGATCAACGAGTTAAAGAAGTGGAAGCGGAGAGTAAAGAGGAACTAAGACGCGAGTGCAACCGGATACTCCGAGCAGCTGGCTGCGACGATAAGGTGATCAGGCATTGTAATGCTGTTGCAGAGTTCGCGCTGGAGCTCGCGCATCGTCATCCCGAGTCGGTGGACGAGTGCCTGGTATTCAAGGGCGCACTGCTCCATGATCTTGGCAGAGCGCACTCGCACGGTATCGACCATGGGGTTGTGGGTGGCGCGATGGCGCGTGCCTTAGGTCTTGATGAAGCGCTTGTGCGTATCATTGAGCGGCATATCGGCGCCGGACTGACGGCAGCGGAAGCCGAGACGGTTGGTTTGCCGCCTCACGATCTTCTCCCCGGGACGCTGGAAGAGAAGATCGTTGCCCATGCAGACAATTTGGTCGCCGGAAGGCAGAGAACGAGCATAGAGGCGGCGATCGCTGATTTCAAGGTGGAATTGGGGGCATCGCACCCCGCGATCAAACGGATGCTCGCACTCCATAAAGAGGTAGTGATTGAATAGTGGGCCCGGTGGCGGCGCAACGTGCAATTCGGTTACTTGCTACCTTCCGCTAGCCCTTCCGCTTCAAGGCGAGTTCGCGGAGCTTATCCTTCAAATCTAACTTCGTGATTACGATATTCGATGGATGGATGGGCCGTGGGACCTCAGACAGATCAGAACGCGCAACCACAACGCCTTCCATCGTGAGCTGTCCCTTCTTCAAGCTTACGGACCGAACCTTGCCCTCTTTGCCCTTGTCGTCACCGCGCATCAGGCGCACGGTATCCCCCTTTCGTACCGGAAGATTTCTTCGCCCGTATTTGCCCTGAAGCTCTGCGGAAAGTGGCGCGCTCAGAAACTTGTGGCGCGTATGCAGCGGCGCATTGAATCGTACCTTGCGCTGTTTTCGTGGCTGCCGGGATAGTTCTGTTGCCTTCTTCATTTTTTAGCTCACGTTTCGCCCGTTGTGCAGGTTACGTTTCTTACTGAAATCTGCACCTATAAACTTTTTCGTTTTCCCGCATAAAAGCTTAAACGGCACACGTGGCATAGACTTCCGGTAGTGGGGTGTCTCATGCCCTCAGGGTGAGAGGAGGAGCATCGAAGATCGAGCATGGAGAGGCGCAGGTACGACGTGGTGGTGGTCGGCGGTGGTCCTGCAGGCTGCATGGCGGCGAGATACGCGGCAAAGGCCGGTGTGTCGACGCTGCTGCTCGAGGAGCACGCGAGTATCGGTGAGCCGGTTCACTGTGCTGGGCTCCTCAGCACGCGGGCACTGGCTGAGGGCGAATTGGAAAATCCTGAATGGTGCGTCAGCCGAGAGATCAAAGGCGCGGTCATATACTCGCCCTCGCACCAGTTACTGCTCGAGTCGCCAACACAACGCGCGTACGCGGTTCGTCGCGACCGCTTTGACCAGGCCTTGGCGAATGCGGCCGTGAAGGCCGGTGCGGAGCTCATGCTGAAGTGCACCGTGAAAATGGTTCAAATCGGAGACGCGGGGTGCATGCTCACGGTTGCCACAGAAACGCCGAAGGTCACACGGGAGATAACTGCGCGCGTGGTGATTGGGGCAGATGGCGTGCGGAGCACCGTGGCACGATCGGCGGGGCTCAGAACCACACAGCGCTACCTGCATTGCGGCCAAATTGAAGGTGACTACGAAGCAGAGTCGAATTACGCGGAGATTTTTGTGGGTAAGGGCGTTGCTCCAGGCTTCTTTGCCTGGGCTATTCCGCTCGACACCCGGCGGCGTGCACGCATTGGACTCTGCATTGACCGGCAATGCGCCTCGCAGACCAATCCGTTAGCGTTCTTGAAGCGGAACCTAGCAGAGCATCGTGTGCTGGCGCGTAAATTTGGTGGCGCTGTTTTTCTGCGTTCCGCGGGCACCATCCCGCTGCCGATGGATGGTGGCAAGAGAAAAAAGACGCTGCATGTTGCGCATGGCTCGGGCATATTACTTGTTGGCGATGCTGCGGCCCAGATAAAGCCGATAACTGGCGGCGGGGTCTACTACGGACTGCGCTGTGGGAAGTTGGCGGGTGCGCAGGCAGCGCAGGCATGCTTGACGGGCGATATGACCGTGCTGCACGATTACGAGCGCCGCTGGCGTGCTGAATTAGGGCGAGAAATTGCGTTTGGTCTCATGGTGCACCGTTTACGCTGTGTGATGAATGACCGGGATTACGATACGCTCATACGAACGATCTCAGAAAGCGAGCTTGTCGAGCGAATAGCTGCGAAGGGCGACATGGATTATCCTTCGCTTGCCCTGCGCGGGCTGATACGGAATCCTCAGCTCCTCCCGCTGATGGCACGCAGCATCGTGAAATATTTATATACGAGGTGGAGTAAAGTAAACTAAGCAAAGCCGGCAGACGGCTTTCAGAGCGAGAGAACATGGCACGGATATATGCGCGGAGGCGGGGACGATCAAGCTCGAAGCGACCGTTCAGCATGCGGCTCAAGCAGGTGGCGCCTGATTGGGTCGAGCTGAGTTCGGAAGAGATTGAGAGCAAGGTGGTTGAACTCCGCAATCAGGGACTCTCATCGAGCGAGATTGGCATTCGATTACGGGACAGCCTTAGCGTGCCCAGCGTTCCGCTGGTAACCGGGAAGAAGATAATGAGCATTTTGAAGGAGCAGGAGCGCGCCAGTAAGCTGCCCGAGGATATCCAGAACTTGATGCGGAAAGCGCTGCGAATCAGGAAACATCTCGATGTGAATAAACGCGATATTCACAATAAGCGGGCATTGCAACTGACGGAATCCAAGATTCGGCGACTGGCCAAGTATTACCGGCGTGCGAACGTCCTGCCAGAGGATTGGAAATATAAGCCTGAGACAGCCGAGGTGCTCATGCGGGGATAATGAGTGGAGCGAGCATGACATGAAAGGGGGATTTCGTGAGCTTCTTGTTGGGCTGCTCTTGACCGCTTTCGGTCTGGCGGGGATCGGGTATTTTATCGAACCGGTTTTAGTCATTCTCAAGGGGATTATTCCCTTGGTCGTGCTCCTTTTCGGCGCGTTATTAGTGATGATCGGTCTGAGTTCGCTGCGTGAGAAGAGCGAGGAGTTCGAGAACTGGGAAACAGAGAGCGGCAAAGAAGGGAGTGAATAAACGCAGTGGGAGCGATAAAACCAACCTATATCAAGAGTCTGGCGAAGCAATTGCTAAAGCACGTGCCGGACTTCACCGACGATTTTGAGCGTAATAAGCAGCTTGTTGGGGAGTACACCAACATCGGCAGCAAAGCGGTGCGGAACAGAGTAGCAGGATATATAACACATAAGAAAGTAAAAGAGAGTAAGGTGGAGTAAGTGCGATGGTGAAGATAAAGGGTGTGTATCCTGCGCTTATCACCCCGTTTACGAAGACAGATAGCGTAGACGAGAGCGGTTTACGGCGACTTGTGGAGTTCACGATCGAGGGCGGAGTTACGGGCATCGTTCCCTGTGGTACGACCGGCGAATCGGCCACGCTTTCGCATGAAGAGCATAAGACGGTGATCGAAGTGGTACTTGATGCGTCGACGGTACCCGTGATTGCCGGTACGGGCTCAAATAACACGCGCGAGGCGGTCGAGCTCACGAAGCATGCTGCGGATGCCGGTGCGGCCGCCTGTTTACTCATCACCCCGTATTACAATAAGCCGAACGTGAAGGGCTTGAAGGCACATTTCACGCGAATTGGCGATGCGGTTGATATTCCTCTCATTCTCTACAATATCCCCTCGCGTACGGGCCAGAACATCAGTGCCCAAACGCAGATCGAGCTTGCAGCTGAGGTGCCGAACCTGAAGGCGGTAAAGGAGGCCTCGGGCGATCTGAAGCAGGTCGGTACGATCATTCAGATGGCTGCGGAGCGAGAGCTGGACTATGCGGTGATGGCCGGTGACGATTTCCTCACGCTTCCGATCATGAGTCTGGGCGGCAAGGGCGTGATCTCCGTCACGGCGAACATTGCACCGAAAGCGATGAACGAGATGGTACACGCGATGGTCAAGGGCGATCTCGAGAAAGCACAGGAGATTTGTCTCGGGCTCTATCCGCTCTTTGACGCGATGTTTCTAGAGACCAACCCCATACCGGTGAAGAAGGCGGCGGAACTAATGGGCCTGCCCGCTGGTAACGTACGGCTACCGCTCGCGCCGCTGAGCGAGACTAACGTGGAGAAGTTGCGTGCCGTACTCAAGGGGTTGGGGATGGTGTAGATAGGCGGAAAAAACCGCCAAGATCGCCTCAAACACCCGGTTCAACACCATCAAACAGCAGGCGTTCAGATACGCATCATCCCCTACCGGATTTTGTCCGAACATCAATTCATCTCCTCGGTTATTAGGCTTAGGTACTCCTTCACCCGGGACACCCCCATCTCCAGGGTCCGTGCGATCTCCGCGGGCTCCATCTTCTCGCTCAACTTTTGCACTTTCTTGTAGGCTTTGATATAGCGGTCACAGGCCTCCTCCGTGTGATTCGTCTTCCGTGCGATCTCCGGCGTCTGATATCCC